>CALCOW010000460.1 GCA_937899935.1 uncultured Phycisphaerae bacterium | reverse complement strand
ATAGATGTATGGCTCGGCACTCTCGAAGACACAAATGCCACCACCATAGTCTGCGTAGTTATTTTTGATAATGCACTTTTCGATATATGGTTTACTGCCGACAATGAGTACTCCACCGCCGAGCGTATCGTCTGCAATTGACGAATCACCACTGCCGCCAGTGATTGTGAAGCCGATCAGCTGAGAAGTGAGACCCTCTCCTGAATTGAATGTGACGACGCTGCCGCCGTTTTGGCCATCGATCGTAGTTTGACTATTTCCTCTTTTGGAAAAAACCTTGATGGCCTTACCAAGAAAGTCTATACGTTCGTTATAGGTTCCGGGGAATACCTTAATCTCATCGCCATCAAATGCCGCATCAATCGCGTTTTGAATTCGCGTGTAGTCATAGCCACCACCTTGCCCCACCGTAATGGTTTCGGCCATGGTCAAAGAACATATGACGAGAGTCAAAATAAGGCTTGGTATTACTAAATGAAATTTAAGAGGCATTCGGTCAGTCCAAAATAGGTAAAAAGGAATTGTTGAGCAGCCGCATATTAGACCAGACCACCAGACGGGTATCCACAAAAACTACAAAAACCACCTTTCGGGAGCATTCTCGGTACCTATGACAAGAGACCTGACATCCGAGATATCAGGTCTCTTCGTCTTTATCTGTTTGTCATGAGCCTTGCAAAAAGTCCCAGATGCCAAAGCTCTTCTATCAAGCCAGGACAATCCAGAATCCATACAGACTAATTACCGATGTTATTGCCACCCTTATCGAGATAAGGTCCATACAGATTTCCGCCACCATTGTTATTGAAGGTGCAGTCTTGTATACGGATCTCAGTCATGACGCCGCCTTGTACATTCAGCCAGACGCCGCCAAGTGTGCCATGAGCAGAATCGTTGTTTGTGACCGTCAACTTGCGGAGCTTGCCGAAGGGTAGGCGTTTAAGATAAACAGCGCCATCACCACTTACGTTTGCTGTATCACAGGTACCCTTATTGACCTTGCTCTTACGGAACTGAAGCTCACCACTATCTTGGTAGAGGCCTGAACCATTGTCACCTGCTTCGCATTTCTTCATCTGGATGCTGCTCAATTTGACCGTCATTGACCCAGCGCCTTGGTCGTCAGCGAAGACGCCGCCACCGTCGAAGCGTGCATAGCAGTTCAAGAGCAAGCAGTCCTGACGAAGGTCGAGCATGGAGCCGCCCAAGCAAGAAACACCGCCACCATACTCGCCACCACAGTTAACGATCTTGCAAGTCTTCATATTCAACTCGCCGCCACCGTTGATCGTCATGCCGCCGCCCAACGCATTGTCGAAGGACTCGTTGTCCTTCAACAGGCAATCGGCCACGGTAAACTCAAGGCCAGCTGCGTTGTCAATGCCCATGCCAGCATCGCATTTTTTGATCGTGGAATCAGTCATCTTGCCAACGGTGTTCACCACGGTCATCGCTCGGGAGAGGGAATTGGGCCCGGTGCATCCGCTAATTTCCATGTCATCCACGGTGAGAGTGCCGGGTAAATTCTGGGACGATACATACACGTGGTCTTCATTAGAGGCAATGGCGATATTACTTTTCTTG
>CALCOW010000459.1 GCA_937899935.1 uncultured Phycisphaerae bacterium | reverse complement strand
AAGTTCATAAAGATAAGCAGCAATAAACCAATAAGCCCGGCAACAAGAAACCCTAACGAAATATTGCTTGTGTAGAAGACCGCAATAATTGAAACCGCCAATATGTCATCAACAATAGACAGTGCCACAACAAAAGCTTTACATGCAACAGGCACCCGTGTCCCTAACATTGCAATAACACCTAACGTAAATGCAATATCCGTTGTGGTTGAAATAGGCCAACCCCAAAATCGAGTTTCATCCATTCCACCTATGTAGTTGATGCCAAGATAAATCACAGCTGGCCCTACAATGCCACCAATCGCAGCCACAATAGGTAGTGCCAACTTTGAAGCTGACGATAACTCCCCATCGAGAATTTCCCGCTTGATCTCTAACGCCAGGATCAAGAAAAAGATCGCCATCAAGCCATCATTGACCCAAAGTAGCAATTCTTCACGAAGACTGAATTGGCCAATCTTAATCTCAATCGGAATGTCTAAGAACCACTGATAGGCCGTGGATACGCCAGGAATATTCGCAATAATCATTGCGAAGACGAGCACAATCAAAAGAAGAATGCCACTCGCCGCTTCTAGCCGAAAGAACTGCTGAAAGTATGAAGGGCGACCTTCTTGTGAAAGTCCAGCAACTTGCAATGGTGCGCTATCTGTCAACACAACACTCCTTTATTGACATTTGTAGCGTCGCTCGATGAGCCGGCTTGCAGATTATCCTTTTTTGTCGGTTTGGCATGCGAAACACACGCCCGAAACCATCGAAACAACTGATCCTCGAGCCATTGATTTTGATCACGACTGACGAATCCAACATGACCACCCCGTTCTGTCATTGTAAAACAGACCTTTGGGATGCTCCCAAGCTGTTGGATAGGCAATTTTCCAGATGAAATCACTGGGTCATCGTGGGCGTGCAGGATGAGTGTGGGTATGGCAATGGAATTGATCCAGGAAGCTGGACTGACGCCCCGATAATACGAATCCAGATCGTCAAATCCGTGCGCTGGGGCTGTATACCACGTCTCGAACTCCTCCATGGTGCGAGCCTTACTAATGGCTTCAAGGTCAAGCTGATCTCGATCAGAAACCGCTTGTTGATCAACTAATAACTTTGCTTTGCGTTTCATTGTTCGCAAAAAGAACTTGCCATAAAAGCGCCGCCCCACATCAAGGCAATGTGAATCACGACTCGCTATTAACGGAGCAGACACCGTTGCCGCACCACAAACATTTGATGGCATTGTTGAAGCACATCGGCCAAGCCAATTCGCCACAATACTCCCACCCAAGCTGTACCCAATGACAACAATCGGCTGTTTGGGATATTGCTTTGCTGCATGATGAACCACTTGATCGAGATCATCAATAAAACCGTAGTGATAGGTACGAATAGTCTGAGCCAAACGGCCACCACAGGTGCGGTGATTCAATGCGATTCCGTTAAACCCCTCTCGGACACCACGGCTCATAAGACGTCGCATGTATTTTGATCTTGAAGAACCCTCCAAACCATGGCAGGCAATAATTAGCGGTCTTCCCTCGTGTTGCTTCGTAAGATCAATATCAATCAGGTCACCATCTGAGGTATTCAACACTTCTCTTGTATAAGAAATGGCCTCGGAACGACGCAGCAGAAACGCATAGGATGTTTGTAGATGTGGACCATAAAGCCAACGAGGTGGGCGTAAGGCGTCAATTTCAAATGAGTGAATCCAACTCGCGGCCGAGTCTTCGAGCGGCCCGAGACCATGATTACGGTCCATCGATATATTTTGAGACTCACTCAACTTCTACTCGATTCTTACGATTGACCAAACACTCTTCTTGCCACAGCGTCATTTTCCCAGAGTTAAGCGGATCTGGTCCTAAATTGAGGTATCCAATGCCGCGAGTCGAAGCCTCATTGACTCCCACTTGTTGTGAATTATCCATGAGTGACTCGTGCCATCCTAATGTAACACCAATAAGACATTCCGTAACATCAGGATTAACCCCATCGGGCAAAAGACCTTTAAGCTGTGGACCAACACTATGACCCTTGCCGAGTGACACGAAGACCACTCCGTCATACACTCGATGAGCTGGAACGTCTCGTTGAGCA
>CALCOW010000458.1 GCA_937899935.1 uncultured Phycisphaerae bacterium | reverse complement strand
TGAGCGTTGGCTTGTCAGTGAGTTAGGGTGCCCTGTCGTTGTCATGAACTACCCCAAAGAGATCAAAGCCTTCTACATGCGTCTTAACGACGATGGCAAAACAGTCGCAGCCATGGATGTACTTGCTCCCGGCATCGGTGAAATCATTGGAGGGTCTCAGCGCGAAGAACGTTTGGATGTGCTCGACGCCCGAATCGAAGAGACAGGACTGCCCCAAGAAGCCTATTGGTGGTACCGGGACCTGCGCCGCTATGGGACCGTTCCACACGCCGGCTTTGGCTTGGGTTTGGAACGAACCATTGCCTATATCACCGGTATGGCCAATGTGCGAGATGTCATTCCCTATCCTCGCACCCCTCGAAGTGCCCAATTCTGAGAATGGGTTTGGCGAGGCCTTTGAATGCCACAATGGCAGGTCATAGAGGCTGGGAATCACCCCTGACAGGGACAAGCTCCGACACGGATCAGCTGACTGCCACGTAAGGCACTACAAATAAACATTTTGGGTGAATTCTCTAGTTTGACTTCCAGGCATGGGAGTTGCAACGAGAAGAGCAAGGTGTTGTGCGCCATGATGATGCAGACAAACCACAATCCGCTAACCGAACGAGCTGGCTCTGGCCGGCTGACGTTGTTATTGACCCATAATGACTGGCGCGATGAGACCCCTTTGCATCGTCTACCTCACTTGCTTGAGCCTCTTGGCATTGAGTGCATTGATGTTGGCAATGGCGAAGAGGCTGCTGATGTGATCCAACAGGTACCGGTCCACATCGCCGTGGTCGATCTCACAACACCACTGCGCCCTGGCCAACAATCCGTTGGTTCAGTTGCACCAGCAGGAGCCGCTCGGATATTGCAGTTGCTCCGGCGATTAGAACCATCACCCCCAACGGTGGTTGTTCGGCCTTCTCAGCCCACACGCCGACAAAGCGCTCGTGAGCTTTCACAATCACTGCGAGATGGCGCCTTTGCCGTGCTTGACCGACCGATTCAGTTAGAGACGATGCTTGAGGTCATGCGCCGCGTTCTCTCACGGCACTACGAAAATAGTTGGCCCACACGCGGTGGGCATTGGATGGACGATTGAAATCACACACGATGTACCGCACAGAACGGTGCACATGTTAAGGTTCCAAAGAGGATAGAGGAGTACGACGAAATGAAGGTTCGACCACTTGGCGATAAGGTTCTGATAGAGCGCTCTGAGGCGCAGACCCAGACCGATTCTGGCATCTTTCTGCCCGAGTCCGCAAAAGACAAACCCAAAGAAGGCAAAGTTGTTGCCACTGGTGATGGCCACTTGAATCATGAAACTGGTTCATACCTCCCCTTCACCGTAAAAAAGGGTGACACTGTCATCTTCAATTCCTACGCAGGAACAGAAGTCAAGATCGATGGCCAAGAACTTTTGATCATGACTGAAGACGACATTCTTGGAATTATTGACTGAGTGAAGCCTCCACAACAGGCTCACTCGTTCCCATGGGGGAATGGAAGGATTGTTTAAATCATGGCTGCCAAACAGATTGCTTATGACATTGACGCACGCGAGCAAATGCTCCGTGGTATTCAAAAACTTGCCAAGGCTGTAAAAGTCACACTCGGCCCATCAGGCCGTGTGGTGGTACTGGAAAAGTCCTTTGGCGCTCCAACGGTCACCA
>CALCOW010000457.1 GCA_937899935.1 uncultured Phycisphaerae bacterium | reverse complement strand
AGGCGACCACGGAGAGTCAGTCGCTGGATGAGCAGATTACAGAACGCACCACGGTGCGCGACCTCGCCAAAAAACAACTCAATGACTGCCAGAAACAACTCAAGTCGGGCCTGGATGAACTGACTTCTCGCCGCGAGGAAGCGGCCCAAGGTATTGACCCAAGCGCCATCTCTATCTTTGATGAAGTGGCCAACATGTACGACGGTGATGCGTCGCCATCGTGAATACGCCTGTGGCGAATGCAATATCCAAGTACCTTTCGAGCAAGTTTCCTTACTCATTAGTGGAAGCAACACCCTCGTACGATGCCCCGCTTGCTTTCGTATTCTGAGCATCCATGAAGACCTTCGAGCTGGACTCGTTGGCAAGAAGTAAGGTGTTTGGAGCGGACCATTAAAGACACCTTGTGGCGCTCTTGGCACCAAATCACTTCACTCTCTTACTACTCATACAGCAGCACTCATCGCAGCGATGGCTCATTCATTCTGGCCGGGGCGACGAGGGTTTGGGAAAAGGTCTGTCTGGTTGGGTAAATTCCGCGGCCTGCTTTTGAGCTCAGACAACTCTTCAGCAAACTCTTCCAGGGTATGAAAAGCGTGATATTCGCTGGCATATCGGATATAGGCAATCTCGTCGAGTTCACGCAAACGCGTCGCGACGCGTTGCCCAATTTCCTGACTGGGCACCTCTTGGGAAAACTCGCGGTGCACCGCCTCTTCAACGGCCTGAGCAAGCGCATGCTTCGCGGCTTCGGGAATTGGGCGCTTCCCACAGGCTGCCTGAATTCCACCCAAAATACTCTGCACTTCAAAGGGCACCCGCGATCCATCACGTTTGATCACCATCAGTCGGGCGGTCTTCTCGACCCGCTCGTAGGTGGTATAACGCTTGGCACACGCCTCGCACTGACGCCGACGACGTACCGTCACACCGCCATCAGAAGCACGAGAGTCAATAACCCGATCATTGTCCTCACCGCAATAGGGGCAGATCACAATGACATCTCCCTGAAAGGACCTTCATCTCTATCATCCACCGGCTGGAGCTTGCCCTGATCGCTGATTACCACAAAGCCCATCAAACACACAGCGTCTCTTGTGGTATCTTCAGATCCGAGCTACCGACCGTCAATGGATATTATCGACCAATCTTGTCCTAATCTGACGGTATTTGCAACAACATTGATCAACCATAGCCTCTAAACGCCCCTAACACCTATGCCTGTCATCACACTACCAGACGGCTCTCAACGCAGCTTCGATAGCACCACAACCCCTTTAGAAGTGGCCGCGGACATCTCACCGAATCT
>CALCOW010000456.1 GCA_937899935.1 uncultured Phycisphaerae bacterium | reverse complement strand
TGGTGTACTTGCATCTTTAAATTGGCACATGGAATGGCTTGCAGACTGGGTCGAAGATCAATTGCCCCCAATTCAATCAAGTTCGAAGCGCACCTCGGATACCAGTTCCCAATGAAGCAGAAAGTAATTGTATTTGGTGGCACGTTCGATCCACCACACCGCGCCCACACAGAGCTGCCTCCTCAGATTGCTGAGCAGGTTGGGGCTGACAAAATTCTCTATGTGATTGCTGCCTTGAGTCCGTTCAAGAGTCAAACACCACCGACACCAGCACACCACCGATTGGCGATGTTAAGACTCGCAACCGCTACGATCGAACAGGCTGAGATTTGTGAGATTGAACTCGCTCGCGAAGGCCCAAGCTTCACCATTGACACGATTGAACAACTGGCTCAACAGTATTCCAGTGATGTTGAACTGCGCATCCTTATTGGTGCAGATCAAGCAATTGCGTTTCATCGGTGGCGTGATTGGCAGCGCATCGTCGAACTCGCTCCACCACTGATTATGCTGCGACCACCCCACACGAAAAAAGAGGTCTTGGATGCCATTGGAACCTTCGTACCCAAAGATGACCTGGCCCAATGGCAGTCCTGGATCCTGCCATTGGACATGATTGACTTGAGCGCCACTGAACTACGAGACGAACAACAACGAGCTTGCCTCCCACTCGATTCGCTTTTGCCAACGGTCCGTCAGTACATCGAGGAACATGGCCTTTATAACGATCAATAGGACTCGAATAGGCTGATCAATACGCCTATTCAACTGCACGCCTGGCGGCCCGTGTATGATGCATGGTCACCATGATGACCTCCGCAACAACATCACGCTCGATTGCATTTGTCAGCCTCGGCTGCCCCAAAAACACGATCGACTCGGAACAGATGCTAGGCTCGCTGACGGAGGCGGGCTTTGAGCTGGTTGATGCTGAAGATGAGGCTCATGCGATCATTATCAATACCTGCGGCTTTCTCGAGGCATCAAAACAAGAATCGCTCGATGTTATTGAACAGGCCATTGAAAGAAAAAGGCAAGGACACATCCAACGTGTTGTTGTCACAGGTTGTCTCGTCCAACGTCATCGCGCTCGACTACTCGAATGGGCACCAGAGATCGACGCATTACTTGGTGTCTTTGATCGGGATCACATCCTCGAAGCGGTCCGTCTACCTGAGGCAAAACGAGACACGCTGACTGAGCAAGATCCACCCTATTGGATCGCTGGAAATGCCTTGCAGGCGGCGCGAGCACGCGGAATTTCTACTGTTGGTCTCACCGTCCATGGCAAAGACGGCAAGGGTAAGGGTGACAAGAGTGTTCCAAAGGACGGA
>CALCOW010000455.1 GCA_937899935.1 uncultured Phycisphaerae bacterium | reverse complement strand
CAAGGGTGCCAGCACAATAGGTGCTGACTCTCCCCGATTTGTCCAGAACACCGATGGCGATCCCCGGCGCGAATTGCCTCTCGACAAAAGTATCGGCAAGGCGTTGGACGGAGTCTGATTCTGAAGATGATTGAATACCGCCAGAGAAGATCAGTAGAGGAAGCGAGGCCAGTAACGCAAGAACTTGCATGAGAATCCCACCTTTCTGGATTGCATACCAACACCGATAGGTAAAGCGAGTCAGCGCCATTCATGGCTGGCGACTCATTTTACCATCAATGCTTACGCAGGGTTCTTCCTAGCCTGCCCCCGCCCCAACTCGCGCGTTCGAATCGCAGCGCCCGCATAGCAGCTGGTTAATCCGAGATCTAGAGACGCACTACTTCGTAGCTGCTTGCAGCCCATGCAGCGGCTGCTGGACTGGCTAAAAATACCGATTGCGGCAGACTCAAGATTATGCGCTTTAAATGGCTGCACAGAGCGGTAAGATTTATTACACTTTCCAGCCATGTTTGGCGCCGCTACCGATACTGGAATGTCCACTATTTTATTCTGGGCCGTTTTGATCGCCGCAGTCGGTGCGGCCGGTGTCTTCGCCCCGTGGTTGGCAGCAAGTCGCGGCGGAGGAAAGGCAATCGCCTATGGCAATAGCTTTGCCGGAGGAGTGCTCTTTGCCGCCGGGCTCATCCACCTTCTGGCCGATGCAAGCGATGGTTTTGCGACCGCCTATCCAAATGTCGATTATCCGGCGGCTTATGCCGTGGCCACCTTGGCGTTCTTCTTGGTGTTGGGCCTCGAGCGAGTAGTGCCCAGGGCGATTGAGATCGGTGACCAGGACGCGTCTCCCGAAGCCGCAGCCCTGCTCGGCGCCGGAAGACGCGGCGGCCTCACCCCCTATTTACTTCTACTGACCCTCTCAATTCACAGCATCATTGCCGGCGTGACACTGGGCATCTCATCGCCCCAAGGCGCGGGCATCCTGCTCATCGCAATTCTCGCCCATAAGGGTGCTGCCGGCTTTGCCCTGGGTTCAATGTTCCGCGAAGCTCAAGTACCACCACGCACACGCATTCCAGCGCTGCTTGTCTTCGTCGGAAGCACCCCCCTTGGGGTCATCCTCGGCGCCGTGGTGATTGATCTCTTCGGTGATGGTGGAGGCGCCGCTGAAGCTTGGTTCAAAGCTATTGCTGCAGGAACTTTCCTCTACATCGCGACACTCGACATTGTGCGGGAAGAGTTCTTCCCTGGAGGAAGCAATCGAGGCCGCCGCCTTATCTGGGCGATCGTGGGCGCCGGCTTGATGGCGCTGGTTGCGATCTGGATGTAACGGCCACTTTTGCCTCTGCTCTGCGCCTTCCGAGCTTTTCTACAACAACCGACTGACTCTTGTGTTTATAGACGCTATGGGTATTGAACTTACGACTGCCAACTGAACCAATGATCACGAGCACCATGACGGTAGTCTTTGTGTGGTTGCTTGTTTGGTGGCGCACAGCCAGCGTCTTTACTTCGTTTTAGAACGCAAGAACGCCTCATCAAGATAACGGCGACACACTATAATCTTGACCGTGAATCAAGAAACAAATGCCATCTATAACGAAATTTGGAACCGCCTTGAACAAGGTAGCCGTGATGGATCGCATGCTTTCCATACACCGGTACTGGGCACGCAGTCATTGTCCGGCGCTCCAGATCTGCGGACTGTGGTGCTGCGGCGCGTCGACCAAGCGCTTCGATTGATCTGTTGCCACACAGACAGCCGTTCACCCAAGATTGATGAGATCAAAGCCAATAATAAAGTGGCCTGGCTTTTCTACGATGCCCAGGCTCGTGTACAGGTTCGTGCACATGGTCACTGCGCTGTACACATGGGACCGCACGACCCTATGGCCATCGAAATATGGCCGCAGGTGGCGCCGCAGAGCCGAGCCTGTTATGCAGCGCCGCATGCGCCATCATCTGAAGTCGATCAATGGGAATCAAATCAGTCATCTGATACACGAGAAATAGCGGCCACACCACCACGACCCGAGGACACGCCCCCAAAGACATTTGCGGTACTCGCCACGATCCTTGACTCCATCGAGTGGCTTGAACTACATCATGATGGCCACCGGCGACTTCGATTCTGCTGTCGTGATGGTGCTGAGCCTCAGCCTCAGTGGCTGGCGCCATAACTAAAATATTAAACCGATCAACCATGAGCGCCGATGTTGCCGCTTCACCACGATATGGCTTTCACAGGCCCCGTTTATCCTTCTCACAAACAACGTGGTAGGAAGATCCTCGGTATTCATGACAAAAGACGGTATCCTGTGAAGCACCATAGCCCCCTTCCACAGGAGTACCCCCACCTTATGAAAAAGATGACCTCTATTCTTCTGGCTTCCTCAATCATGGTGAGCCTGTCCGCCTGCGCAACTAACATTTCAGGCACCTGGCAAGGTCGAGACGCCACCGACGATCGTCCCTTTAGTTTTGGTGCGGTGACCTTTGCTCCTGACGGAACCTACACTGCTGAAGCTAAGTACGGAGACAAGATCCGCGCCGTCACTGGCACCTACAAAATCTCCGGCGACGAAATCATGCTGTACGGGCAACCGTTCGGTGAGCGAAGCTATGAGCTCAAGAAGGTCAAGGACGGCTTGGTCTTTACCGATGCAAAGAGTCAGGAATCGATGACACTCGATCGCTTTCGTTGAGAAACATCTCTCAGAAATATCAAAGAGCTCATGACATTGTCCTCGCTGACATTGCGTTTTTGATCAGCGTTTACACTTGACTGTTTACTCTTATGCATAAGATCTGTGTTCAACTCGTGCCCCAAGCACTGGCAACTATATGGCTGCTTGCAGTCTTGGCAATCACTACTTCGTCTGCCCACGGCAACGAGACATACACTCTTGACAATGGCCTTGAGGTCACGCTGATCGACGCCCCTGGGGCGAAGCTGGCGGCCATCGTCGTGCTGTATGACATCGGTGGTGACCATGACCCACCAGGCAAGTCAGGGTTAACCCATGTGCTGGAGCATATCTATGTGACGGCCGCGACCGACCAAGAAGAAGCTCGAGATGTCCAGGAATATGTCCAGCAGTATCCCGACGGCTGGAATGCACAGACCGGAGCGCAGTACACCATCATCGCCACCGTATTTAGCAATGATCGCCTCGAGCATGAGCTACGCGATGCCGCAGCTCGCATGCACAATCTGCGTATCGCCCCGTCAGATCTGAATCGAGAAGTTCCTCGCGTGATCGAAGAAGTCAGCAACATGTTCGAAGGGCACCCGCAGTTATCTGCGCTCAACAACGGCATTGAACTGGTACGCCCATCACTCCATAGCGGACGTCGCGGCGGAGCCCCCGATCAAGTTCGCAACATCACGCTCACCGATCTGAAGACGTTCAAAAGAATCACTATCGACCTGTTAATGCCCGATTAATCATTGCCGCAGCAGATGTGAACCGCCTTCGGCCATTGATCGAGGCCATGTTTGCAACGATCGAGTCAGGTACCAAAATCGGATCGATCCCACCGCGACCCAAACCAGCACATGACATCAATGAAGTCATCAATTTTCGCGCCAGCCGTGCGCCCGCGGCGCTCCCATCGGCAGCGGTCGTTGCCCTGCGATCACCACCAGTGAACGATGATGCCTACGCGACGTTCCTCATCGTGGCCGGCCGCCTTTTTCTGTCGTCTGAAATGATGACCGCAGCACCAAAGGCAACGGTGCAGTATCCAATCATGGATGCCCCCGAAACACTGGCCATCACCACGACCGTCCGTGATGGCGAGACAATAGAACATGCGCGATCGCGCGTTGATGCGCTCGTACATAGCGCGCTGCATGATCCCGTGACACCGCAGGACGCCGCATGGGTTGAAACCAACTTCGGCCAGATGCTTGGCCTGACCACTATTCACCCGATGATGACTGCGCAACACCCCTACTTCTCGGCATTTCTTGCAGGGCGTCAAGCCCAAATGGGCGTGGACGGAAATACCTTGCGTCAGCAGCTTCGGGGGGTCAGCGATGTAGAACTTGCAGCGCTGCGCGACTGGATGAACGCCAACACGGCCCAGGCTCGGTTGAATGTGATTCCGGGCATCAACGCGCCGCCAGACACTGACCACCGCTGAGATGTGATTCGATCAACAATGGCTATTGACTGGATATCAAGCAGCGGTTCTGCATGTTAATAAACCAGACGATGACAGCGCCCACCATGTAACAAGTATCGCAAGAAAGAGTTTTGGCAAGGGGTTCATCCATTGCTGGGTTAAAAGTCAGAGCAACCAGCGTGTTGAACAAACGAATCACTTGAAAAAGTTCAGAAAATTCATATTGGGAAATTTCCACGCGGCAAT
>CALCOW010000454.1 GCA_937899935.1 uncultured Phycisphaerae bacterium | reverse complement strand
AACAGTAATCGTGTTTCAACTATTAAATATGCTTGTCTTCTTAAAGAAAAATGCGTCGCAGCCAAATCGGTGGACTAAAAGGTATAAGTCGATGTTGCGAAGAAGGCTCTTCGGTGAGTTTATAAAAGACACCATGACACGAAGGTTTTCTTATCCACAAGCATCAGGAGTGTTCTTTGTTATGCGTCACTGGCGCAAAGTTTGGGACAAAAATGTGCCAGAGCTGGCTGAGTGGTATCCCCAATTTCAGAAAGAGATACTAGAGAAGAACATTCGGTAACCTTCTCTTCAGTGTGGTGGTCGTTGTTTGTCTGAAAGATCTAAAATTCTGAACAACGTTCCGGAATCACAGTGTCTCAGCGTTTCAGATCAATGAGAAAACCACTCGTACCAGGAGATGTACTTGCCTAGTAGGCCGCCAATCACCAGGCCAATGATGGCGCCGAGTATCGAGAGCCAGATTGAGGAAAACGTGCCAATCAGAATGGCACCAACCACAGCACCAATAATCGCAAACACGATGATCCAGAGAATCTTGAGTCCCTTGGAAATGGTCTTGACGGGCATTGTTCTGAACTCCACTTGATTCAAGTTACGAAAACTGAGCTCTGGGATTTGACGACTGGGACGATCTCATCGCTGGGGCAGCCGCTTGGTTTTATAGACGGACCCACGAAATGGTTTTCCGTCTTCCGTGGCGCCCCAGTACACCGTCAGTTCATCCGGCCCATTGAGTTCTAGTGTATGTGATGAGATGTGCAGGTCATTGCGGTCTGGCAGATTACTGATCTCGACCATCTGGAAGTCGATGTCGTTCCCATCGCCGGGTACAGCAACCATTCGCGGTTGATTGTTGAGGCTGCAGTAATGGTCCATATTCAGTCGGCCCATATTCAGATAGTAGATGCTAACCATTTCATTGGGCTTGTTTACAAACAGCTTTTCAATGACAGAGTGCCCACCAGAGCTGACCGCATAAGACATGAACGGCTCTTCTAGGTTCGGCTCAACTTTCTTGCCCAGCCGTTCGCCTCCAACAAGATACCAATCACCAGAAAGAGACTTGATTCTTTCATAGTCGGCTTCCGAGGCCATTTGCTCTGACTGGCTCGCAACAATCTGTTGACGAGCATTGCATCCTGGGATGAAGAGAAAACCAAGGAGACCAATGGCGATGGTGTTAGTGAAATTCATGGTTGGATTATATCTTCTATCGTTCAGCAGACTTCTTGCTGACAGGCGTGGTGACTGGTCTGTTTGTCCACATATAATGAAAAGATCTCTGGCCTCGCATGCAACGGAGGAAACGATTCAATGATCAGTCCTACTATTTGGCGTGAAGTTCGACGTCGGCTGAAAGACCCGCTCGTGCATGCGTCGTTCTGGCCAGGTTTGGTCGCAGTTGTGGTGTTGTTGGTGGCCAGCGAATTGAGCCCTTCCTGGTTGTGGTTGCCCGTCATCTCGTCCGCCGTGGCAGGCTGTTTATTGGCGGTGACTGGAACACGTTGGATCTTCACGGACAGATGGAAGATAGGCAGTGGGTTGTGCGGTGCTTGTGGATATAACCTTCGCCACATTGAACGGCGCTCCGAGCCCTGTCCTGAATGTGGCGCTTCGGGGGTGGACCGTGCGCAGATATCGAAGCTGGTTCGAGTCGCGGCCCAAGTGCCCGGCATCCTACTTCTCATGGCTAGTTTATTTTTTCTGCGGGTCACGTATCTAGTGGCTGTCCTCATCAGCCAAGGGGCCTTTGTATGAGCC
>CALCOW010000453.1 GCA_937899935.1 uncultured Phycisphaerae bacterium | reverse complement strand
TCGGTTTCATCAGTTGAACCACTATCAATCACATAAACTTTATTCGTCCATCCCTTGAGTGACTTCAGACAGAACGGTAAGTTCAGTGCTTCATTAAACGTGATGATCATCACGTCAATCATTCGGAGGTTCCTCTCAGATCATCGGGGCCGAGTTTGCGATCCCTTACGACAGTTGCCGGAGAGCCTGTTGCAACCTTCCAACTTGGAAGGTCTTTGAAAACAGAAGAGCGAGCTCCAACCACCGTACCATCAGCGATGGTGACACCTGGCCCAACAAAAACGTCGGCGGCGAGCCAACAGTGCTCGCCAATGCTGATCGGGGCTGGTATCAATGGATGCTTAATATCCTCAAAATCGTGACTTGCACCACAAAGATAGGAGTGTTGACTCACGATCGAACAGGTTCCAACACTTATTTTTTCGACGCAGTAGACTTCGACATCATCTCCAATGCAGGCATGGGCACCCATGCTCAGGTTCGCTGGAAGCCAAACACGAGCACGTGGGTAAACACGAGCACTCGGATGTAAATCAGCCCCAAAGAGCCTTAAGAGCCAGTTTCGCCAGTAGTGAAAAGGCCTTGGCGATGTACGAAAGAAAAGCAGCCAGACCACACCCCACATGGTCCGGGCGAATCGGTTGCCCTTTGTGTGGCTACTTCGAATTTCATGCTTTGGCCTTTGGCCTGAACTCAATTGGGGTTCTCCTGACGTGGCCTGTGCCGTTCCAGCGGCATCGGCGCAGTCTACTCACTCGCTGCAGAATCGCTTTCTCAGGTTCTGGCTGCTCCAATGGAAGAAAGGGCTCCGTAGCGACTCTATTCACGCGCAAGATCAAAGACAGAACTCTTTCGGGGTATTCTAGCACAGCAATTTGGTTGTTTGACGGGTTCAGTCAGGCTCGTCCAAAGCAACCAGAATATCGGTCGCGCTGGTAGGGATCACCAATTATGATGCTCAAGAGTCTTCTTCTTCTCCTTCTGAATATCAGCCTGTTGGGTTGCACCAAGGCACCCACAAATCCGTCATTTCCAATCACCTTTGATCTGGCTACTGCAGATATGGCGAGAATGCGGAAAGACCAGAGACGTCCTTTAAGGCCGCTTGTGGTTTCAGGAGGTTACTTTGATGTGGGTTTTGCAAGTGGTCATCTAGCGATACGGCTGCGGGAGTTCACGCACCGAGAGGCAGACGTTATTGCCGTCACCTATACCGGCACCAATACACTGGAGGAAGCAGCAGATCGACTGATCCAGACCGTGCAAGAGCACTTTCCAAGTCAAGATCCTGGGATCACCGTTCCTGTTGATGTGATTGGTATTTCTATGGGTGGATTGGTAGCACGGCGAGCTGCGGAGGGGGGAGGTGTGTCAGGTCGAAGACTCAATGCCAAGAATATCTTTACGATTGTGACGCCACATCGAGGTGCGAATCTCGCGGGCGCTACATGGAAAGACGTACGGGTACAGCAGATGGCAACAGGTTCAGAGTTTTTGAAAAATCTTACGCCCCCTGATCAGGCCTTCTATGAGAATCTTTACTCGTATGCACGTCTTGATGATTGGATTGTTGGTGAATCAAATACCTCACCATGGGGAGTCAATCCGTGGTGGGTCAAGAACATGCCCTTGGAAGATGCGCATGTATTTGCGTATCGTGATCGACGAATTTTGGTAGATATCGTCAGGCGAATAAGAGGTGAGCAGCCTTGGTCCACAAGCCCGGCAGCACCTTTGCCCGGTGGATCAGTTGCGATCTTTCAAGATTTGAACAAGTCACAAAGTCCGTAGAAGTTGAGGTGTGTATGACCGTAGAAAGAATCGTCTCAACCTGGACTTTCGGATTGTCTGCAAATCGTGCGGGTTGGAAGGTCTTGAATAAAGGGGGTTCGAGTATTGATGCTGCTGAGGCGGTCTGTTGCGCATGTGAACTCGATCTTGAAGCCGACTCTGTTGGGCTCGGCGGTCTTCCTGATATGAATGGGGAAGTCACACTTGATGGTTGTGTGATGCTTGGACCAGGTCAACATGGTGCGGTGGCCGCGCTTGGGCATTGTCCACATGCGGCATCAGTCGCTCGACTGGTCATGGAGCAGTCCCGTCATTCCTTGCTAGTCGGCCGGGGAGCCGATCAATTTGCCCAGCAGCATGGTCATCAAAAGAAAGACCTCCTCACCGAAGAAGTTCGCGAACGCTGGCTCGAGTGGAAGCGAACTGGTGGTACGACTATTCATGGAACGGGCTCAGGACATCGTGCCGGGCAATTACCTATTGATGACACGATCGGTGTATTGGCTATCGATAAAGAGGGGACCTTGGCAGGCGCTTGCACCTCCAGCGGGATGGCCTACAAGGAACCTGGCCGCGTAGGCGATTCGCCATTGATTGGCCATGGTCTTTATGTGGATCCACAAGTAGGCGCCGCAGTTGCAACTGGAACGGGTGAATTGGTCATGAGTGTATGTGGCTCTTTTTTGGCGGTTGAAGAATTACGACGTGGCCAAAGTCCAGAGGCATCTATTACGACCGTCCTTGAGAGAATCATGAAGAGCCTCCATGTTAAACCCGAGCACCAGGTAGCCATGTTAATCTTGCTGCCTGATGGTTCCTGGTCAGCAGGTGCTATACGGGACGGCTATGTCACAGCTGAGATAAATCACACAGGTGAGAAACTCTGTCGTCCATCTCTGGTGCTCTTACCTTCCTGAAAAATCGTGCGGTAGCTGTAGTAGATCAGCCTTGATGTCATCAACCGAGGGGCATCCGCAGAGTGCCATTGCGGTATCAATTTCTTCATGAAGGAGGGCAAGTACATGGCTAATTCCATCTGAACCATCGACCGTCAGACCCCAGAGTATTGGTCTGCCGACCATGACTGACTTTGCTCCTAAGGCAATCGCCTTGATGACATCGGTGCCTCTTCGCACTCCACCATCAACCAAGACCTCAACTTGATCACCGACCGCTTCAACGATCGGCGCAATTCTCGTCATCGTTGGGGCAGCGGTGTCGAGCTGTCGTCCTCCGTGGTTCGATATCACAATGCCCTTGATGCCTAGCTCTGCAGCTCTACAAGCATCATCTGTTCGGAGAACACCTTTCAGGAGGATTGGAAGATCGGTCATTTTTTGAACGTCACGAATGGTGTCCCATGTGTTGGAACATGACAGATACTTGTTCAGATTTGCTCCGAGTCCAGAAGCGGGGCTATCTTGTGCAGCGACACTAGACATATCACCAGTGAGATTCGCTAAACGCATGCCTTCAGGTAGCGAAAAATGATTTCTTGAGTCAGCTTCACGAACATCCCAGACCGGGGCATCGACGGTGATGACAATTGCAGAGCATCCAGCTTCTGTTGCTCTTGTAATGAGACGCTCGGTATCTTTCGAGTTTTTATAGATGTAGAGTTGGAACCAGATAGGCCCAGTTGCTGCTGCGGCCACCTCTTCTACAGGTACGGTTGAAAGGGTGCTGAGAATCATGATGGTTCCAGCCTTACCAACCGCACGAGCAGTGGCTACCTCACCTTCAGGATGCGCAAGCTTGTGCATGGCAGTGGGGGAGACTATGAGCGGCATGGAAATTGGCGTATCAAGAATCTTTGTTTTGGTCGTGCGATTAGCAACATCCACGAGGATATGTGGAAGCAGATGTATCGTCTCCCAGGCATCTCGATTATTTCTCAGTGATATCTGATCCCGGGCCCCGCTTGAATAGTAGCCTAGTCTGGCCTCGTTTAATATCTCTGCGGCGCGCTCTTCATATTCAAACAAATTGATAAGTGGCATCGTAAGATCTCAGATAGTGACTATTAACAAATGGATTCTACTAAGATCTAGTTGTTCTTAGAAAACCCCTACTACTTGTTATTGTCGTGGAGAATATATAAATGAGCAACCAAGTTTCTATGCAAGTCCAAGGTATGGGATGCGCTGCTTGTGAATCGAAGGTGCGGGCTGCGGTACAAGAGGCGTGCTCCTCTGTCACAGAAGTCGTTGTTGACCACGCGGCAGGCACCCTTCACTATCGGTGTCCCAATCTAGATCAGGTTCCGACGGTTGTAGATTCAATTGAGTCGATCGGCTATAAGGTTTCGTCAGTCGAACCAGCTTGAAAAGAGTAAGTCGCGTAAGAGCCACTAATTCTCATAGGTAATCACGGCCATGCGGTCCAGTTCAACACGAATTTTGTCTTCTGTTTTCTTGCGGATCAAGAGTTTCATTTTGATCTTGCTGCTATCAGAGACGTATTTGCTCGAGCCTTTGATATCAAGTAACTGAATACGATTGAATCCAACTCGAAGATCAATTTTTTCTAAATCCTTCCACTTTCCATCTTTTTCATTGTAGAGATAGACCTTGCAAGTGGTATCCGCAGTATCCACATACAGTTCAATTGAAGCATCAATTCGCTCAATTTGATCGGGATCTATACTGCTTTCAATGCGCACCATCGTTTGTACTTTTTGTTTGTTGCCGTAGCTCTTTGAGTCGATTTTCGAGTACTTGTTGTCAACGTCCTCAATCTTTGACTTTTGACTCGAGATCTTCTTGCCCTTTTGGATTTTGTAGCTGTCGTATTTGCCTTCTGTGCCATAGGCCTGACTATTTCCACAGTCACAGTCACCATAGTCGCAGTCATAGAGAGGGCAGTCGAAAAACATCGGTATGCCTTCGAAATCAAAAGAGCCGTCATCGCA
>CALCOW010000452.1 GCA_937899935.1 uncultured Phycisphaerae bacterium | reverse complement strand
TAAGAGCGCCGTTCGATGAACCGCCAGGTTGGATGGATGCGGCGACCTTAGCCCGATTAAAGGAACGGTTTGAAACGAGGTCTCTGCCCGCGGCACAAAGTGCAGTCGAAAAACTAGAAGCGTTCGTCCGTGATGAATATTTGCCGACGTGCCGTGAGTCGATTGGAGCGAGCGATTTGCCAGACGGCGCTGCTTGGTATCAACAGCAGCTTAGAGCGATGACGACAACCGATCTGACCGCTGAAGAAATCTACGAGATTGGTCAAGCAGAAGTGGCGCGTATTCGTGCAGAAATGCTTGAGGTCATCGCACGCAGTGACTTTATGGATCGCTATCCTGAAGCAGCCCAGTGGAGCGATGAAAAAAGACTGGCTTCATTTATTACCTACTTGCGAACAGACCCACGCTTCTACTGCGAAACACCAGAGCAACTGATTGCAAAATATCGTGATATCTGCAAGCAGATCGATGGCCGGATGCCAGAGCTCTTTGCGACGTTGCCAAGGCTTTCTTATGGCGTTGTGCCCATTCCCGATTTCTCCGCGCCGACTCAAACAACCGCTTATTACCAGCCAGGATCACCAGCGAACGGTTTTGCCGGGAACTTCTACGCCAATACGTGGAATCTGAAGCAGCGTCCAACCTATGAGATGGTTGCACTCGCCTTGCATGAAGCAGTCCCAGGGCATCATCATCAAATAGCGTTGGCGCAGGAAATGGAAGGTGTTCCAGAGTTCCGAACCGATGCTTGGTTCAATGCTTTTGGCGAAGGTTGGGCGCTCTACGCAGAGCGTTTGGGAGAGCCGATGGGTCTCTACGAAAACCCCTACATGCGCTTTGGCCAGTTGACGTATGAAATGTGGCGAGCCTGTCGATTGGTCGTTGACCCTGGTTTGCACGCCTTTGGCTGGACGCGGCAAGAAGCGATTGATTACATGTCAGCGCACACCGCATTGAGTGAGCACAACATTGAGGTGGAGGTCGATCGTTACATCACTTGGCCGGCTCAAGCGACGAGCTACAAGATTGGTGAGATCGCCATTCGGAACTTGCGCCGTGAAGCTGAAGATCGTCTTGGCGCCGAATTTGACTTGCGGCATTTTCATGATGCGGTGTTACGTGATGGTGGCGTTCCGCTGTGGGTTCTGGAACGGCGCCTCAGAGAGTGGATACTCGAGCAAGAGATGCTGGATCAATCGCAATCACCACGATGAGTTTTTGAGAAACGGGTTGGTGGCTCGCTCTTGGCCAATCGTAGTCGAAGCGCCGTGTCCTGGATGAATGGCCATCTCGTCTGGTAGCTGCATCAATACTTCAGTGAGGGTCTCTTTCAGATCAGCAGGTTCGGATGTTGGGAAGTCAAAACGCCCAATGCTTCCGGCAAAAAGAGTGTCGCCTACGATTGCTTGCTGGCTTTGGTCATGCACAAAGGTAACACTGCCTGGACTATGTCCTGGTGTATGCAACACGCGCCAAGGATCGCCAGCAATCATCATGTCTTGGCCTGGAGTCAGCAGATCTGTAGGCGCCGCGACCGTGACCGGTTGTCCAATGAAACCTGAGAGATTGAGCATGGGATCAGAGCACCATTGCGATTCAGCTGGATGACACCACACTGGTAAGTCGCCACATTGACCGCGCAGCAGATCGAGTCCGGCGATGTGATCGCTATGGCAGTGTGTCAGAAAAACAGCTTGGGGCTCCAGTTGCTTTTCCTCAAGATGCGCCAGTAGAGGCTGGGGGTCAAAACCGCAGTCGAAGATCCAGCACATGTTGGCAGTGATTCCAGTGTCGCTCGAGCAGCGATCTGGATCTGGGGTCAAGATGAAACAATTGGTTTGAAAGGGTCCTAATGCGAAGGTTGTGAGGGTTGGTCCAGGCATAGTGTTTTTTTCGAGGTTGGTTGGCTGATTCGATCGGGTTTGGGGTGCGTATCGTCAAGAGTACGGGTACAGTAGCGAATGATGGAACGTCAGACCCAAACCAAGGGGGGGCATCACTTCCATAGGCATCTGCTATGGGTGATGCCTTTTGTATGTGGGCTTGCAGCGGTAGCGGCCGCACTTGCTATGCCAGCCAGCGAGAGTGGCACGACTGCCTGGGGTTTGCCGCTGCTTATTGGCGGTGGAATTCTCGTCATCCTGAGTCCACTGGCGCTGGTTGCACGTTGTCCGCAGGCGGCCACGATGCTGGGACTGTGGCTGGCGGCGGCGGTGCTGCTTGTTGTTGGTGCAATGCTTGGCGTGGCGATCTACATCGGGGCGGGTGTTTTAGTCGCCTCAATCGCAGCATTTTCAATGTTGATGGCGACCGAAATCAAGGGTGGAGCGGGGCCTTTGGATTCGGAGACGAATACGGCGTCGCTGGGGCAAGCGATGGAGTTGCTATCACATATTCATGAAAATGCGATGCTTTCTGACTCAACCAAGAGGGCGCTTTATCGCGAGCGTGAAATTGAATTACTGAGGCGAACCATTCGAGAAGACATTACACGTGGAGCCTATAACGCGGCTTTGATTCTCTGTGATGACATGTCTAGTTTGTTTGGTTTTAATGAAGAAGCCGAGGCCTTCCGTACCGCTATTTTGCAACATCGTCATCAGGTGCAGGAGCAGGAGATCGAAGCGGCATTTGCCGAGCTTGATGCATTTCTCAGCCGTCAACAATGGCATGAATCGAATATGCAAGCCAATCGCATTCGGCGACTCTATCCAGAGTCTCACTTGCTGCCGGAATTGGACCTCCGCATTCTTGCGGCCAGGCAACAGCATCAGCGTGAGCTTGAGCAGCAGTTAAACGTCGCTTTGGAGCGTCATGAGGTATCAGAGGCGATGGCCCTCTTGCGGCAGCTCGATCACTTTGTCAGTAAAGAAGATGCACAAAGATTGCAAGAGATTGCCCGTGCCGTGGTCGATAAACATCGAGAGAATCTTTCGGTCCAGTTCAAAATGGCGGTCAACGATAAGCGATGGGCCCTGGCCCTCGAGATTGGCGAGCGAATCACCTTGGAGTTTCCGAACTCAAAAATGGCTGATGAAGTAAGAGCGATGGCTGAAGTCTTACGCGTGCGTGCTGAAGAGCTTGAGTTGGGATCAAAAATCTCTACTGAAAGCACTTGATTCTTCCGAAACAAATGGCCGTGTGGGCAGCCCAGGGCCAAGGACATGATGATGCACAAAAAAAATCTTGCTCAGAAAAATCATCGTCAGCAAATCGAATGTTTATTTGCTTGTGTTGGTGCCATCTTCTGTTTGACGTTTGTTTCTGGTTGTGTTTTCGATGATGTAGGCAGCATCAAAGATGCATTGACACCGAAGACGGCCACACAGGCGGCGATGGAGGCCATGGATCCACATGATCCTGATAAGCGTCGTGTGGGGACGCTGGATCTTGCAAATGCACCCTTTGGTGGTTCAGAATTGTATGTCAAGTTGTATCGCGAGCGTGTGCGCACTGAGCAAGATCCAATCGTACTTGCCGTGGCTATTAAAGCACTGGCGCGACACGGTTCGGCAGAAGATGCCTTGTTAATCATTCCTCATCTGCAGAATCAACAGTTGCACGTACGTTGGGAGGCAGCAAAGGGGTTGCAGCGCTTGCATAATGAATCGGCGGTGGGGCCACTCTTGGTCGCACTCAATAACGATCAAGAGTCGCAGAGTGATGTGCGAACAGAGGCGGCACTCGCTCTCGGTCAATACCCTCAGCCGCGTGTCTTTCATGGGCTGGTGCGCGCCCTTGATGCACCAGAGCTGGCGGTCAACATTGCGGCGTTGAATTCACTGGAGTCCATTACCAGTCACAACTTTGGTCTGGACTCTTCAGCATGGTTGGCTTGGTATAAGGCGGAGGATGATCAAGCCAAAGATCCCTTTGCAGACCATGCAGATTACGTCTATCCAACCTATACCCGTGATGACTCTTTTCTTGAAACCATGGCCTTCTGGTACTCACGCACGGAAGAGCAACCAGCGACGCCAGCTGGATTGCAGCCAAGTAGTACGCGTTCGACCTATGACCAGGCCGAGCAAGGTGAAGTCAAGGACACCAATGACAACAGCCAATAAGACCATGCGTGCTTTGTGTGTGAATGATGGCCAAGTTCATCTCAACACACAGGTGGCTTGTCCTGAGCCGACTGGTGATGAGGTTCGAATTGCGCCAACAATAGTAAGTGTCAGCTGGACCGATATCTGTATTGCACGTGGCGAACTTTCTTTTGATGGCATCCTCGGTCGAGAATGTGTAGGTGTTGTTGAAGCCGTTGGGCCAGATGGTGACAAGTCGCTCATTGAGCAGCGTGTGGTCTGTGAGGTTGCGACGCGTTGTGGTGAATGTGAACTCTGTCGCGCGGGTATTGCAGGTCACTGCCAGCGGAGAACAGTGTTGGGTTCACGTGGTCGCGATGGTTGTCTGGCAGATCGTTTTGTGTTGCCCAGTACAAACTGCCGGGTTGTGCCAGCGGGACTGGATGATGATCGTGCCGTTTTTGCGGTGAGCGTGGCCGAGGCGTTGCAGGTGGCTCGGCAGATCACGGTGAAAGGGCGGCCCTATATCACCGTGGTTGGTGATGGCCCTACTGGTTTGCTGGTCGCCCAGGCATTAGAACCGCTCAATGCTTCGGTTCGAGTGGTTGGACAGAATCCAGAGCGGATGGGCCTTTGTGAGCGATGGGGCATTAAGCATCGGCCAATAGCTGAGA
>CALCOW010000451.1 GCA_937899935.1 uncultured Phycisphaerae bacterium | reverse complement strand
CAGAGGTGCCCGGCCTTTTTTGCTAGTCATTGAAACTACTCAGAGCAGCCTGGATCGCTGCCATCAGGCAGTGGTTCCCAGGTTGCAACAGACTTATGTGTACCATAATTGCTGCTTGGAGCGGCTTCCATATCGTCAGAATGGCAGATCCAATTATCAGCACCGAGAGCGGTGTCCTGATGACTGAAAATGTTATCTGGCAGTTCGTTGCCGTTATTGTCCTGGAATGTGTTGTCCGCAAGGATAAACACATCCTGTGTTTCCACATGGGCATCGCCATATGAGATTGAGCCGTACCAAGTCAAATCTTCGCCGTGGGCACGGAAGGGCAATGGTGCATTATCAGGGTCATGTCCACCAAGTTCACCACAAGCAGGTCCTCGGTTTGCACTGATTGGTTGATACGCATCCTGATTGGTGCTCCAGCCTTTTCGGTAAGACTGGCCGCAAAGCTTAGCAAACCCATATGAGTGATTGCATGCCTGAGAAAGATCGCCGGCATAATCGCCTTCGTTGTCACCAGCAAGATTCGTTCCGCCATCCCAGTATCGAGGCTCTGTTGGCGTGCCATCAGCTGGTTGGTAGCTATCGAAGTTATAGGTGATCGCTTCGTAGACAGTGATACTGTCTTCGGTTGTACCAATAAGCACCTTGGTTGGAATATGGTTACCCATTACCATCATGGACAACATATTGGTATGCGAATTTAGCGAAGGTGATTTGGGACCGATGCCGTGGTAGAAGTTACCATCAGCGCTGGCGCCTCTGTGACGATATTCAGGTGCCGGCAGATAGCTCTTTGAGCCGGAAGTTGGTGCAGCAACACTAAGTGCTTGCACAATACTCTTTTGTTGAGAAGCATCTTCCATAACCGCGGCGGTAGCCCTAGCTTTTTGAAGTGCTGGCAGCAGCAAGCTCATCAAAACGCCAATGATTACAATGACAACTAGAAGTTCAATCAAGGTGAATCCACCTCGAAGTTTTTGATGACGTTTCATCATTTTGAATGTCTCCAATCCATAAAACTGGCTCCTGTAGAGAGCGACAGTGTTAGATTCCTTGGTGTAACAACTATTAATCCCATATTGGGAAAGACTGGTTTGAATAAGACACAGTTGTAATAGTCATCCACGAATCACCGCCTTGGGCATCTAAATCAGTCCAGGTGCCGGCAGAAGTCTCCGAAACGTTATAGGCATTGCTGTGATCATCTTCATTGAAGAACTGATTGTCCAGCTTGCCAGCGAACCCACCACGAGGTTGGAACTCGCAACCATTGATATAGAAGCCTTCTGAATTTCTGGTTGAGTTATCAGCCATCACAAAGGCGCCTAGCCACATGTCTTCTTGGCCATGCATTTGGAGTGTGTAGGAGGACTCGTAAGCTTCAGGGTCGACCTCATTCGGGTGGACATTGCCTTTCTCTGTGCCACGGCTAGACATTTGGGCAACGTTTGAATCGACGGTTGCTCGACCCCAACGGTCCTTCTTACGTTTGCCAGTCATGTGCTGGTGCGCAAACGAGACATTGCTGTTTCCAAATGGTCCTAAACCAGTGATGTTAGAAGAGAAGCTTTCATCCCAGAACTGTTCTATGGCAGGGTTGAACCGGCCGTGCACGTGATCATCATCGACTTCAACATGTGGGGATGTTTCGACGGCGCTGACTGGCAGCTTGGTGTCAAAGTAATCCATGGCAATCATGAGGGCGACGAGGTGGTCAGTGCTGTTATGTTGTGGATTTTCTGGTCCCTTAAACGGGACGTACTGATCTTCCACGCCATCACCATCAAAGTCCATCCCTTTACAGGCGATCTCGCCTGGTACAGGTAAGCCATCGCCAGTGTCTTGGCCGTGCATTTTCATACTACGGTGCATTTCACGCATGGCGTTTCCATCTTGCAGTAGCTGTGCTGATTTACGAGCTCGAGCAAGTGCTGGAAGGAGTAACGACATCAATACCCCGATGATGGCAACAACAACGAGTATCTCGATAAGTGTAAAACCTCTCCTGCGATTCATATAGATTCATCTCCTGTCAGTGAGGATCTCAATTGAGTTGGCAATCTTTATAGAAAGCTGTTTTATAAAAGTTGCTCGGTACGAGCGATTAGTCCAAGTCTTTGCCAACCCGTCTCATATGAACTGTGCCCGCTGGCCGTTGGCCTGCACAACTCATGTCTTCTTAAGGCCGTTCCTGTCTGTGACAAGAAAACGGTATTCAAACGCCCTCCATGGCCTGATCTCAAGGTCAGCATCCTGACGGACCTTCCCTCTTTTTTTGCCTCAGTCAGGTGGATCCACGAGGGTACCCAAATAAGGCCTCCCCCCTTTAGGAGCCCTTGGCTGGAATCTCTGAGAGCTAAACTCAGGAGATTCCCAGAGGAACAATCTAGCATCTAAACACTCGGTTTCCCGAGATTGGCACCAACCTCATAAAGGCAGGCAGCCATGCATGATGCTAGCAAAACCAAATCGTCAATTAGCTGATGTGAGTACTTGCGCCCCAGCACACTCAATTTAAAGGTGAATAAAACCTCATTGAGTGGCAGATGCGACTAGCTTCACCGCGCATTGCATTCGAGTTGTCGACGTGTCGCGGCGGGATATATTTTTGGGAAGCCAAGTAAGTTGGCGAATAAAAGCGATTTTTGGGGATTTATGTCGTGCCGCGACTCTTCGTCCCAGGTTGTCTTTGGCCCATCCAGCAGGACTGGAAGAGCAAACTTTTCAGTGTGTCAAAGCACAATTACTCTGGCCACACTCTTAGAGTACTAGTCCTTACGATCAGGTCAAGCAATGGACGCAAGTAAAACACGATTTTGACCCCTAAAAACAGTTTCTAAGTGGGAGATTCCAGCTATATGTCACATCAGGCTCACACGCGACTAGAGGCCCTAAAAATAGTGCTACCCCAGCCCCCTAGCCCCGTAGCCGCGTATAAACCAGCTATTTGGGCCAATGATCTGGTCTTTATTAGTGGGCAGGTACCCATGGTTGATGGGGCCTTGGCTTGGAAAGGCCGCGTCCCTGATGAGGTCAGCATTGAGCAGGCCCAGGCCGCAGCCAGGCAGTGTGCTTTAAACGCACTAGCGGTTCTTTCACACGCCGTTGGCGGTGATCTAAATCGCGTTCAGCAGATTGTGCGTGTTGGGGTCTTTGTTGCCTGTGATGGTGTCTTTGAGCAGCATCCAGCCGTTGCCAATGGCGCAAGTGAGTTGTTTATGGATGTCTTTGGTGAAGCTGGTCGCCATGCTCGCGCAGCAGTGGGTGCACCAAGCTTGCCGCTCGGTACACCAGTCGAGGTCGAGGTCATGGCCTTGGCTCCACAGCCTGGCCAATGATCAACCGGTTTAGATCTGCGTAAGAACGAATACTAAGATGCCGCTCAAGACAGCGGCCAGCACGGCAATGCCGATGACGGCCGCCATGCTCAAGGATGTTCCCTGGGTTTTTACTATTTGCGGTTTGGTTGGCGGGCTAGGGGCTACCTTGGCTTCGGCCGCACCAGCCGTTGCAAGATCAAGCGCATGTCGTGCAAAGTGTGGTGGCTGGCCATTGCCGACCAACTCCAGATCGGTGAGTAGATCATCAGCCGACTGGTAGCGGTTCCCTGGTTGTTTTTCCATCATCATCTCAACGATCTGCGCCATACCGGGACTGATCGCTGGATTCAGATGATCCGGTGGTACCAGATCGTCCTTAAGGTGCCGGTGCATCACCGCCGAGGGATTCTTCCCGTGGAAGGGAACCTGACCTGTCAGCATGTGGAATGTTGTAGCGCCAAGCCCATAAATATCCGTGGCTGGCGACAAGTTCATGTCGCCACGAATCTGCTCGGGACTGATGTAGTAGGGGGTGCCATAAGCTCGTCCTGCCTCAGCCTTGGCAGTCTCCATATCAGTCAGTGCGCGAGCTAAACCTAAGTCAGCGAGTTTTACAGCGCCACTTGATGAGAGCATGATGTTCTTCGGCTTGATATCTCTATGAATGAAGCCTTGATCGTGTGCGTGTTGCAGGGCCCTGGCAACCTGCTTGATGTAATCAATGGCCGTCTTCTCATCCATTCGCTTTTTGGCGACGATTTCATCATAGACCGTCTCGCCATCGACATATTCCATAACGAAGTAGTGGTGCTCTCCAGCATGACCAACGTCATAGGCCCCCACAATGTTTGGGTGATTTAGTTTGGCCGCGGCTCGACCTTCTTTGTAGAAACGTTCGATGAATTTGACGTTGTCTGAGAATTTCTTTGGGAGCACCTTAATGGCCACCGGTCGATCAAGACTGAGTTGATGGGCAAGAAAAACAGTCGCCATAGCCCCTGAGCCGAGCTTGCGTTGAATTCTGTATCCCGGAATACGTTGTCCAGACTTCTTTGCCTCAAAGTCATCGCGTAGGCGATTAAGTTGATGGTCTGTTACGTAATGCCGCTCGACCAATAAATCAGCAAGCGTCCTGGCGCCCTCTTGGTCGGTACCAGCTTTAAGGAGGTCATTGCATTGTTCCACTTCTTCAGGTGTTGCCAGTCCACTGGATACAACAAGCTTGCCCATGAGCGTTTCGAATCCGCCAGTCGTGGCTGCATCAGACGTGGGTATTGCAGCTGGTGGGGTCGGCACCGGCGAGGGTGGCTGTGGAGCATGATGATGAGCCGCATCTGAATCTGCCAGTGAAAGCGGTTCAGGTGGATCTGCTCCGAGGTCGCCGGCGTGAGAAGAAGCTCTTTTTTTAGGCTGGTCTTGTGCCATGGGTTCAATCTGAGAGAAATGGTCGTGAGAACCAACGAATTGGCTCGAAAACGTCTAAAGGTAGAATGGAATCATAATTCCAATGGATGATCTAACCTATAAGCATATGAGACTCTTCGTACCTGATCGTCGTCAAGGTGCGTGAAGATACCGGAATCCACTTCTCAACGGATGAGATGCTGGTTTATCGGTCAGAACCGGGAGTCAAATGCTGCCATGCTCTCCGCTATAGACCCTGATCGAATCTTGATGATCCGTCCTAGCGCCCTTGGCGACGTCTGTCGTACGGTGCCTGTCGCAGCAAGCCTTAAGAGGCATTGGCCCAAGGCGCACATCGACTGGCTGGTACAAGATGGCTTCCAGGATGCCATTGCCGCTCATCCGGCAGTTGACGGATGCGTGTTGTTTGGCAGAAAACAATTGGCCTCATGGTGGTATCGCCCCAAAACAGCCAGAACACTGTGGCGATTTCTACAGAGTCTTCGCAAAGCAAAATATGATCTCGTGATCGATTGTCAGGGTCTTGGGCGCAGTGGGTTTTTTACGTGGGTCACACGCGCTCCAATTCGAGTTGGCTCGCGGCAAGCAAGAGAGGCGGCTTGGCTGGGTTATAACAAGCGGACCGATACGAGCCACTGCGTACATACAGTTGACCGAATGCTTGCAGTGCTGGATACCATTGACGTACCAATTGTCCATGAAATGAAACTTTACGTAGCAAGTAAGGATGCCCAATGGTGGAGCGGATATCGCGAAGAAATCGGTATTGGCGGAGACCCTTATGTTGTGCTGGCTCCTACTTCGCGCTGGCCAAGTAAACGTTGGCCGACTGATCGATGGTTACAGGTCGCTAAGGCGCTGGCGGCAGAATCGAGCGGTGTTGATGCCAAGCACGTCATTGTGATTGGTGCGCCGGGAGAAGAATCTCAGACAGACCAACTGGTTTCGGCCAATCTGGGCGCGACACGCTTACATAATTGCTGCGGTAGCTTTTCGGTGGGCCAAACCATGGCGGTGATTGAATCTTCAAACTTGGTTGTGGCCAATGATTCAGCGCCCCTCCATATGGCCGTAGGTCTGGAGCGACCCATTGTGGCTCTCTTTGGGCCAACAGATCCAGCCAAAGTTGGGCCATTTGGCCATCTTTCTTCGGTGCTTCAGCATGTTGAAAAACAGGCGTTCAAAAAAGTCAATTATCGTTCGTTGGAACCGGGTCTGACATGGATTAAGCGCATTCAAACCGATGAGGTTATTGAGGCCTGCCATGGTGCGATGGCGAGCACGAAAACGCTCACCCCAACGATGGAGCATGAGGCATGAAGTTGGTGCTGGCCAGCCGTTCGCCACGGAGACAGTTATTGCTGCGCGAGGCAGGTTATGAACCTTGCGTGACACCATCGCCGATTGATGAACAGTTATTAGTGCAAGGACGGGTGGGCCCCGAAGCTTGGGTCCTTTCGCTTGCCTACATCAAAGCTTGGAGCACTATTGGTCAAATGACCAAACAGAAAGACATTGTTGTCTTGGGCGCTGACACGTTGTGCGTGTTGAATGGAAAATGCATTGGCCAACCCAAGGACCGCGCCGAAGCCTATGGCATGATTAATCATTTACAGGGGAATGTTCATCAGACGGTCACCGGCGTATGTTTACTGAGTCACAATCATTTTTCACGCCAGTTCTTTTTCGATAGTTCCCGCGTCAACATAGGTCCTATCAGTCAAGAGGTAATTGAGCACTATGTTCAAACCGATGCCTGGCAAGGCAAAGCTGGCGCTTATAACCTGTCAGAGCGACAGGCGGCCGGCTGGCCAATTGATGTCGATGGTGATCCAACCACCGTGATGGGATTGCCTATGGAACGTCTCGCACCATGGCTTGATCGAATTGGAGTAAACTCGTGATAGCCGTACACCTAGCGCCATCAATATCGATTTCTATCGCGAGCGTACTGGCGGTGCTCATTGTGCTTTATGCATGGTTTCTTGGTCGCGCCGAAGTGCCGGCCCCGCGAAGAAAGATACGCCGTATGTCATTGATTGTCATGCTGGCCACACTTCCTGTATTGGTGCGTGCTTTGAGTTTTATCAATCCGTCAATCCAACCGACCCAATATGTTGTTTCATGGCTGATTGTCTTGGCGGCTATGATTATTTTGATCTTTTTAGCCATATTCGATGTGTTTATCACAGCACATGTCCATGCACGTGAGCAAGAAGCGCGTATTCGCCGTGATGCACCAGATCTATTTAAGAAGCTTCAAAGAGAAATGAATCGCAAACGTGAGGGTGATCACCATGCGTGAACAACTGCCTCGTGTTGTAAGGCCGATCGCTCCTTTGGCGAGTTTTGTTTATGGACGATTGACAGCGGTTCGTAACTGGAGTCTCGATCGTGGCTGGCGCGTGAATGAGCCTCCGGTGCCGGTAATTTCTGTGGGCAATATTTCGGTGGGAGGTAGTGGCAAGACACCACTGGTGATGTGGGTGGTCGAACGTTTACGCGAGTCGGGTTTTCATCCAGCTATTGCGATGCGCGGATATGGATCTCGCACAAACGGTCGTAGTGACGAGGAGGCAGAATACCTAGAGAGACTTGGTGCTGATACGCCGATTATTGCTCAACCAAATCGAATGCAAGGACTCCGGACTCGATGTGCGCAAGACAGTCAAATTGACTGTTGCGTTTTAGATGATGGATTTCAGCATCGGATGATTCATCGTGTTCTTGATCTTGTGACCATTGATGCAACGCAAGACACATTCAATGACCGCCGATTACCGATGGGTTATTTGCGTGAGCTACCCATGGCATTGGCGAGATCTGATGGTGTTATTGTGACCAGAGCAAAGGTCTTTGATTCGGCATTGTCAGCTCAGATCGAGTCCATCACTGGTTCTGCTCCCTTGGCTTGGACGCAACATGTATGGGAACATTTCATCCAACATGAGGCGGCCGGCGAGCGACGGTGTGCCATAGAGCAACTTCACAGGAAGCGCGTTGTAACGGCACTGGGCGTAGGGAATCCCGCATCGGTTCGGCAGCAAGTGTTGGATAACGGTGCAGAGATTGTCCAAGATGTGCCACTCTCAGACCACCAGGTCTACGATGCGAATGTGTTAAGTCAGATCCAGCGTGCCTGCCAAGAGGCCGATGCATTGCTGGTCACAGCAAAGGATTGGGTGAAGTTGCAGCACGTGATAGAATTAGACACGTTTCCGGTGCCCATTCTAGTACCAGAGTTACGCATTGAATTTCTGCGGGGCAGTGAATTTCTTGAAGCTCGTGTCGTTGAGACAATCCGCTCTGAGCAAGCCTAGGATCAGCCGCTGTCTGATGAGGTGAGCAGTCATTTGAGAAGAGTGCATTCATGTCAAACATGTTGATGAATCTCGCAGGTTGGAAACCATTTACCGCGCTGGTCATTGGCGACTTCATGCTCGACCAGCATGTGTATGGAGCGGCTGAACGTCTGAGTCCCGATGCGCCTGTACCAGTGCTTCAAGCGAGCCGCATTGAAGATCATGCGGGTGGCGCAGCGAACGTGGCAGCCTGTCTTCAGTCTCTCGACGCGCAAGTTCACTGTTTTGGTGTTGTGGGTGACGATTTAGAGGGCACTGTTTTAAGTGACGCAATTGCGGCTACGGGTGCAGACATTAGTGGTTTGATAAGAGATCCAGCTCGCACGACGACTATTAAGAGAAGCCTTGTTGGATTGGCGCAGCACCGTCACCCACAAAAAATGTTCCGAGTTGATATGGAATCGCGGGAGCCAGTTGCCGAAGCTATTTGTAAACAGCTGCTTGCGGCAATTCAAGCAGCGCTCTCAGAGGCCGATGTCGTTTGTATCGAAGACTATAACAAGGGCGTCTGTCACGAATTACTCTTAACGACGGTGATAAAAAACTGTAAAGAAGCTGGTGTCCCTGTGTTGGTCGATCCGGCCGCGATTATTGATTACGCCAGATATCGTGGAGCTACAGCGATCACACCGAATCGTTCGGAAGCTGAACTTGCAACTGGCCAAAGTACGCCCATCGATGCATCAGAGAAACACAACGGTGAGTTGGCGCAAGAATTATTAAAAATAGTTGATTCTGATGTCGTTGTCGTCACGCTCGATCGTCATGGCGCCTTGCTTCTCGAGAAGGGCGGCGCGCCGCAGTTGATGCCAACAGAAGCGAGAAGCGTGTATGACGTAACTGGTGCTGGTGATATGGTGATTGCGGCTTTGGCGGGTTCAGTGGCCAATGCATTGACCTGGCCAGAGGCGGTTGCGTTATCAAATTTAGCAGCAGGTCTTGAAGTCGAGCGGTTTGGTGCTCAGCCAATCGCAGTGGCAGAGCTGCGACGTGCGGCGCTGCAGAATGCTTCAAAGTTAGTAGGTAAGCAGCGTGATCAAGCAGCGCTTGAAGTAGAAGTGCAGGTCCATCGTGAGGCGGGTCATCGCATCGTTCTGACCAATGGCTGCTTTGACATCCTGCATGCAGGCCATGTGGCTTATCTTCAGCAGGCTAAAGGAGAGGGCGATGTTTTGGTCGTCGGGGTCAATGCAGATCAGCAGGTGCGATCACTCAAAGGTGATGGTCGCCCGGTGTTCACTGCTGAACAGCGCATGCGCGTCTTAGCTGCACTTGAGTGCGTTGATTATGTCACTGAGTTCGAGGATCCAACGGCGGAAGCCCTTATTCGGGCAGTGATGCCTCATGTCTATGCAAAAGGTGGTGACTATCTTCCTGAAGAGATCGCTGAACATGATCTTGTGAAGGGTCTTGGGATTGAGCTGCGGGTATTGGCGCACGAGCCAGGATTAGGTTCGACGCAGATATTAGATCACTTGGCAAGTACTAAATCAGACTCATGAGCATTCTGAAGCTGATTATTTGGTGAGGCAACCAAAGAGCGAGTGGCACCTCAACAGAGCGTCACATTGGGAGTCACCTTGATTACGTAGCTTCGTAGGGTATGGCCTCACCGCGTATTCCAGCGATCAGATTGGTGATGGCGAGATCAGACATCCACTGACGTGCGGACTTTGTCGCGCTTCCGAGGTGGGGTAACAAAAAGACATTGTCTAAATCAAGGAGTCCAGCTTGCACGTTCGGCTCGTTTTCATAGACATCGAGCCCGGCGGCGTGTAGCCGGCCGTTTTTCAGCGCCTCAACAAGTGCAGCTTCATCGATGAGTTCGCCTCGAGCAGTGTTGACGATGATTGCTCCAGGCTTAAATCGGTCGAGGCGTTCGGCATCGATTAAATGGTGAGTTTCTGGGGTGAGTGGGCAATGCAAAGTCACCACATCAGCATGCGCAATCCCCGCATCTAACTCGACGCGTTGAGCATAGTATGGAGCTGCTTCAAGGTGCGGCTTACGAGATTTGCTGGCGTAGATAATTTTCATTTGCCACGCCAGTGCCCGGCGTGCAACGGCGGTTCCAATGCGACCGGCGCCGACGATGAGTATGGTCTGACCAGTAAGTTCTTGTCCGAGTCGGTCATTTGGCCCAACGCCTTTCCAATCACCGCTTCTTACAAGCTGATTGCCCCAAGTGGCGCCCCTGGCAGCACCGAGCAATAAGAGCCAGGTGCAATCTGCCGTTGCTTCGGTCGGGGCGTGGGGCGTATGGCCAACGGCCACACCGCGCTGAACGGTTTCATTGAGATCGATCTTGTCATAGCCGACCGCGTAGCAGCTAATCACGCGCAATTGTGAACCAACCGCATCCAGAAATGCGGCATCAATCATGGTGTCACCTGGAGCAATCATGATGCCAACGGCGCCTTTGGAGACATCGATGATCTTGTCACGTGCCAATCTTCGTTTGTGAGGATTGCAATAGATATTGGTGAAGCCTTCCGATTGAAGGCGCTCAACGACACCACCAGGGAAAGGTCGCAACAATGAAATGAATGAATCATCCATGTTGTGGATCCAAAGACTCGAATGTCATGATCGCTTGCTCAGCAGAATTCATAAGAGTAGGTGTGGGAATTCTGAACACTTCGAATGTGCCGCGAATATCAAATCCTTCTGGGTCAAATCCGACCATGACTGGCGCGTCAATTTGAACGGTCAAGACTTCATGGCATATACGTCGTATCAAGTGAGGATCCTGATTCATGGTGCGAAGTACGGGGGCTTGCTGATCGGCAAGGGGATTGGATAATTTCAACGCTTCGCCATCGAGGATATATTCTCCCATTCTTGCCATATCGATATTCAGAAACGCCCAATTCACATCTGGCGGGTCACCGTGATAAATCCGCCAGTGATCGGGCAAAGCACCGTTTTTTTCAGCCGGTGAAAGCTCCTCCAGCGTCAGAAGCATAGCGATATCTGGCTCGCCTTCATCGGGTATGGAGAGGACTGTTTGCACGCTGTGGAGCATGGCGACCATCACCGGAGCCACCAAGCGGCCCTCAGGCGAGATGATGTAGCCAAGGCGTTCAATATTGTCATCGAAGTTCAGCTCACCTTTAAAGTGGCTGCGAATGAGGTCTTGGGCTGTTTTGAGTTGAGCTGCTTCAGAGGCCATAGGAGGCATCTTAGCGGCGAAGGCTCCGCAGCCAGATATCCTAGTGATATGACACTCATTGCCGTTTCAATTTCAGTCAACGATCTGGATCACCCAGAGGGGTTCCTCGAACAAGCCATGCGAGCCAAGTCTCAGGGGGCTGGACTTGTGGAATGGCGTATTGATGGATTGGAAAACCTGCATGAATGCATAGGGCCTCTGTCGTTACTTGTCGCCGAAAGCCCGATGCCGTCGATCGTGACTTGTCGCTCTTCAACAGAAGGTGGGGGTTGGGACGGGGCAGAGCTTGAGCGAGCGGAACTATTGGCGGCGCTTTGTCAGCAAGCGATTCCACCACGCTATGTCGATGTAGAACTCGCGTCATGGACGGCATCACATCAACTGCGGGAATCATTAACTGATGCGATTGATCATGAGATGACATCCTTGATCTTGTCGATTCATGACTTTGAAGGACGTCCCGATGACTTGTCTCGTCGTATACAAACCGCGGCACAAGACTCACTGTGTCAAGTGATCAAAGTCGCATATCACGCAAGGACCTGGCGCGACAATCTTGAACTTTTTGAATTACTAAGAGAGCGATCTAAGCCAATGATCGCTATTGGCATGGGTCTCTTTGGCCAATGTAGTCGTATACTCGCAGGCAAGTTTGGTGCACTGGCAACATTTGCAAGTTGTGATGATGGTGAAGAAACAGCGCCTGGGCAGCTGACGGTGAGTGAGTTAACTGATCGCTATCGCTTTCAACATATTTCTGCCCAGACTAAAGTGATGGGTATTGTTGGTTGGCCAGCATTTCATTCGAAAAGCCCAGTCATACATAACGCAGTTTTTGAGAGTCAAGGTTTGGATGCAGTCTTTGTTGCCATGCCCATTGCACCCGAATGGGCAAGCTTTAAGGCAACGGTTAGCCAGATGCTGGAAGCACCTGACCTTCGACTCAAGGGCTTATCTGTAACCACACCTCATAAGTCGCACGCATTAAGGTTTGTCGAAGAAACTGGTGGACGTATCGATGCGTTGGCAAGACGTGTTGGTGTTGCTAATACGATCTCAGTCGAAGATGACGGTTGTTTGGTGGCTTCGAATACAGACTGTTATGGCGCCGTGCAAGGCTTGATTGAAAAGTTGGATATTCGTCGCCAAGGTTTGGAAGATAAAAAAGTTGCATTGTTAGGAGCGGGTGGTGCAGCACGTGCTGTTGCCGTTGGTCTTTTAGATTGTGGTGCACACATCACCGTGTTCAACAGAGATCAAGATCGTGCCCAAGAACTGTGTGAACAGCTTTCTTCATCGAATACAGACCGAAGTCAAGGTGCAATACACGTTGGAGAAAAAGAGCAGCTCGTGGAAGGTGCTTTTGACATAATCGTCAATGCGACGACGGTTGGTATGACCGGTGGTTCTGCGCCAGATCAATCGCCTTTGACAACGTTCGGTGTAAATTCTGACATATTCTCGGATAGGTTGGTCGTGTATGACCTTATCTATAGTCCATTGGAAACGAAGTTAATGGACGAAGCCCGAGCGTGTGGCGCGACCGTCATCGGTGGACTTGGCATGTTCCTCAATCAAGCGATTGGACAATATGAGGCTTGGCTACACGAGCCAATCACGATTGAAGATTACAAAAAAGCCTGGCAGGAACAGATGGATCAAAGCTTGTGATCGTTGCTTTTTATGGCGATGAACTTGTTGTGATTTAGAGAACGAACTTGCCGAGATCTTCATCATCCATAATTTCAGACAGGCGTTCACGAACAAACTCATCAGTAATCTCGATCCTTTTGGTGCCTTTTTTGGCCAGGTCAGGCGCATCAAAAGATATCTCAGAGAACACTTGTTCAATGACAGTCATGAGGCGGCGAGCCCCAATGTTCTCCATCGATGCATTTGCCTCAGCGGCCATTTCAGCCATGGCTGCGATTGAGCCAGGTGTGAAGGTGATCGTCAGGCCTTCTGTTTTCAGGAGTGCTTCTTGCTGGTTTGTAAGCGAAGCATCGGGCTCCGTAAGAATGCGTGCAAAATCATCCCTGGTAAGAGCATCAAGTTCGACACGAATTGGAAATCGACCCTGTAGTTCTGGCATCAGATCGCTCACGGAAGCACTATGAAAAGCGCCCGCAGCAATAAAGAGAATTTGATCTGTGTGCACAACACCTTGGCGGGTCACCACACTCGATCCTTCCACAATGGGTAGCAGATCGCGCTGGACTCCTTGTCTGGAAACATCAGCATTGGAGCCACGGCCATCACTCGAGCCAGCGATCTTGTCGATCTCATCAAGAAAGATCATGCCGGTTTGTTCGGTGCGCTCAATCGCTTGCTCTATCGCCTTTTCATGATCGATGAGCTTTTCTGTTTCTTGTTCGGTCAAAATGGTTTTAGCACGTTGAACGGTGACCCTTCGTTGACGGGAGCGGTCAGGCATGAGACCTTCGAGCATGTTAGTCATACCGGGATCCATTTGATCTGGACCCATCATCCCCATCACTGGAATCGTTTGTTTTTCTCGTACCGTGATCTCAATTTCGCGTTCATCGAAGAAGCCGTCTTGAAGTTTTTTTAAGAGTCGTTGTCTGACGCGTTCATGCTGTGCAGCTTCTTCTTTTTGTTTTTTGTGTAAGTCCTCGGCAGTTGGCATGGCGCCACTATCCGTGAGGCCATCAGCTGCCGATGCGTTGGCATTTGTTGGCGTGGTCTCTGTTGTGTTCTCTTCACCAAGAAGAAGGCTGACCAATCTTTCTTCGGCACGTTTGAGCGCTTCTTCTTGGACTTGCTCTGCTTGTTCGCGTCGGACCATGGTGATACCCAGTTCCAGCAGATCGCGAATCATCGACTCAACATCGCGGCCGTGATATCCAACCTCAGTAAACTTGCTTGCCTCGACCTTCAGAAATGGAGCTTGCACGAGTTTGGCCAATCGACGAGCAATTTCAGTCTTACCGACACCGGTGGGGCCGATCATGATGATGTTTCGAGGCATCACCTCACGCGAAAGATCGCCCTTTAGCTGCTGGCGACGCCAGCGATTGCGAACGGCCACTGCAACGGCGCGCTTCGCTGCATGCTGGCCAATAATGTGGCGATCAAGCTGTTCAACGATTTCTCGAGGTGTTAGTTCATGCATGGGACGTGGCATCGTACCCACCCCACGAGCCCGGTGGTAGGATGGGGGACATGCCACCACTGAGTTTTCGTACTGCCGGCGAATCACATGGCCCCTGCGGCTTGGCAATGATTGAAGGTCTGCCAGCTGGGTTGCGGCTCGATGAGGGCCTTATTAATGATGCCCTCGCAAAGCGGCAGGGAGGATATGGCCGCGGCGGACGTCAGCGCATCGAAACTGACCGGGCCGAATTTCTAACTGGCGTACGTAATGGAATGACAATGGGCGGTCCGCTCACCGTCCAGGTGGTCAATAAGGACAGTCGCCTGGATGACGCCAAGCGCACGCCACCTGTCTATCGGCCCCGGCCGGGGCACGCCGATCTGGCTGGTGCAATGAAGTGGTTGACGACCGATTGTCGTAACACTTTAGAACGCGCCAGTGCTCG
>CALCOW010000450.1 GCA_937899935.1 uncultured Phycisphaerae bacterium | reverse complement strand
TGCACCGGGTATTAAAGCTGCCGTACCCTCGTCGACGAAAGCAGCAGGAATGTTAACTGATTCAACGCTTTGGATAACCCCATTGACACTCATTTGAACATTAACCTCCTGAGGCTCGAGGTTAAAATTGAGTAGGCCTGCAAAGACTTCAACATCACTCATTCGATCATACGGACGTTCAACTGCTAACGTACCGACTGCCAAATTGCGGGGGTCAGCAGTACCAACCGGTAGAAAAGCAACCGATTCGTCACTGCCTCGGATCACCTGGCTTTCTAAATCTGCAATTCGCCCATCACTGATTAGTTCTATCGATGGTGGCGCTGCGACTGGACGCAGATCAGCAGCAGCATCAGGATTGACATTTGTTGTATAGGCGCGCGCAAGCTGTAGTGCTTGGCTCAGCGATGATGAGCCATGTGTTTGATCAATGGTATCGATGGCTTTTAACAACTGTTCCCGCGAGTCTGTGAATTGTGTAAGCACCTCTGCTCGGTCAGAAAAAGCAATGATCATCGTTTCACCGGGATCAGCAGAAAACATCCCATCTCGATAGCGTGATTCAATGAGTTTTCTTGCCAACTCCTTGGCTTGATCTAGTCGGGTCAGGCCATCTTCAGCGTCTCTCGCTGCCATTGATCCGGATTGGTCAATAAGCAGGACATTTTTTCCGCCCATCACCGACTGGCCTTCGATTTGAGGTTGCATCACCGCTAAAACCAGCAGCGCCAACACCAACAGTTGCAAGAGCAGCAACAGGCTCCATCGCAATCTTTGAAACGGTGCATTTGCTCTTACGTCCTCTACCGATTGCATCCACAACAAAGTCGATGGAATGTGAAGTCGGCTACGCCGCAAGCGAAGAAAATAAAGCAACAGCAAAGGCGGTATAACCGCTGCAGCAAGAATGAAACCTGCCAGTGGTGTCAACCACGTCACTTCAGCAGTCCCCTTCTTCGCAGATAGTCGACCAAGAGTACATTCATATCCGTAGACGTATCAACCGTCATCTGAGAGATACCGCGACGCACACAAAATTCTTGAAGCTGACCGCAATACTGATCAAGATTCGATTTGTATTTTCGCAAGAGGGCTGGACTCACTGTTACTTCAGCCGCATCAGAATCTTCAATATCTGTGAGACGCAAGTCACCCGTGAGGCCATGCTGCCCAGGATCAATCTCTTCTGGAGCTAATGTTTGCAGACAGAAAGTATCAAAACCTGTTCGTCCGCCTGCCAAGTAGCGAAGGCCTTTCTCATAACCTTCTTTGTACAAAAAGTCTGAGAGCAAAACCATGACGCCTTTTCCCTGACGACCCATCGCGATCGTGCGCATGGTTTCATTAAAGTCGGCCTGCCCACTAGGTTCTTGACCCAGAAGCCATGCACCCATCTCTTGCGTGCGTCGGCGTCCTCGCAAATTGGTCAGTGCATTGACACCATCCTCACCATAAGTAAAAAGCGAGACTCGATTATGGTTGACTAATCCAATATAACCCAAAGCCATTGCCAACTTTTGAGCAAACACAAACTTGTTGGGATTACCCCAATCCATCGAAGCGCTTGCATCGAGAACTAAAATGAGTGCAAGATCTTCTTCTTCGATGAATAGTTTTATAAAAAGTCGATCGAGCCTCGCAAATACATTCCAATCAATAAAGCGAAGATCGTCGCCAGCGACATACTGGCGGTAGTCTGCAAACTCAACACTCAAACCTCGCTTGCGGCTGCGTCGCTCACCCTGAACCTTCCCCTGGAATATTTTCCGACTCAACACATCCAGGTGTCCCAGGCGTGTCATCAGATCGGTGTCAAGCAATTCATCAAT
>CALCOW010000449.1 GCA_937899935.1 uncultured Phycisphaerae bacterium | reverse complement strand
ACTAATTATACGATGGCGTTCTAAGCAAAGAGCAGAAGCCGCCGAGCGTCTTGAACTCGATGCGCAACTTAAGAATTTAGACGATGAGTTATCCCGAGCTCGAGATGTGCATGAGTCTCTTTTTCCGAGACCGTTTGATGGTGATATTTGCTTCAACTATGCATACGAACCAATGCAAGAAATTGGTGGCGACTTTGTTCATGTATCGATCAATGAACAATCCGGCATGGTCTCAATGACTGTCCTTGACGTCGTTGGTCACGGTGTTGTAGCGGCACTCACCGTTAATAGGCTGTATGGTGAACTTGAGCGAATCTGGGCTGAACATCCCGAATGTACTGCGGGTGAGGTGATCTATCTTCTTAATCGCTATGTACGCTTAACCATGGCACGACATGATCTTTATGCAACAGGTGCCTGCTATCAGCTTTGTTCGAAAGATGGAGAGTTGAAATGGGCGAGCGCTGGTCACCCCCCTGCTTTCTTACGCCGAGAAGATGGTACGGTGGAAGATCTGGAGGCGACTGTCATGTTGCTCGGTGTACTCCCTGATGATGCCTTTGATGACACAACTGAATCACGCATCTTGAATCCGGGTGACATCGTGATCTCCTACACCGATGGTGCCATGGAAGCGCGAAACCCACAGGGCGAACAGTTTGGTTTGGCAGAGCTACGAAAAGCTGCGGGCTTCACCCCACCCCCACGCAACTGGCCTAACTTTTTGTCAGGTGCTGTTCGAAGACATAAAGAAGGCATCACCGAAGATGACATTTTAGTGGCCACCCTGACACTAAGAAACCTGGGCATCTTGCACTTAAGTGCTACACAAGCCCAACCAGCAATCCTCGAAATTGGCACTTCTGTAGACGTTCCAATGCCACCATCGCAAAGAGTGCGCACGTGACACACAACACTGCAAGCGTCGATGCCCAACACCTTGCGGCAGCCGCCCGACTGGCGGCTCGCGGTCGTGGGCGCGTCGAACCAAATCCACCGGGTGGTTGCATCATCGCAAACAAAGAAGTCGTCATCGGATGGGGCTATCACCGTTATTGCGGTGGACCACACGCAGAAATCGAAGCGTTAGAACGTGCCGGATCAGCAGCGCGCGGAGCAACGGCCTACATTACTCTGGAGCCATGTAACCATACTGGTCGAACTGGACCCTGCAGCCAGGCATTGATTGACGCTGGAATTGGTCGAGTCGTGATAGCCCGGCGCGACCCTCATCCAATCGCTTCCGGAGGACTCGATTCTCTTGAACGCGCTGGCATGGCGGTTGAAGTCACGCACATTTGTCCAGCTGCCACAGACATCAGCAATCCATTTGTACACCGAATCAAAACTGGCTTGCCATGGTTGACACTCAAATGGGCTCAGACCGTTGATGGAAAACTGGCGACCAGCACTGGAGACTCGAAGTGGATTAGTTCTCATAAAAGTCGTCAGGCAGTTCATCGGCGCCGGGCACGTGTTGATGGAATTCTGACGGGCATTGGAACTGTTCTGCGTGACGATCCACTGCTGACCGCCCGCCAAGTTCGGGTGCATCGGGTTGCGAAGAGAATTGTGCTCGATCCGAGCCTCAATATGCCCCTCGACAGCAAACTCGTACGCACAGCAGAGGAGTTTCCCACGATTGTCTGGACATCGAATAGCGCACTGAATTCAGCGGCTTCCCGTGCAGCAGCACTGCAACGCTGTGGCGTTGACGTCATCGGCTCTGAAATGACAGGCGTACATGGTCCCTTAGCTGACGGACTGCGTCAGCTGACCCAACAATATGATCTCACCAATCTACTCGTTGAATCTGGAGGCCGACTTTTGGCCAGTTTGTTATCACAGAGACTTGCCAACGAAGCATGGGTTTTCATTGCACCGCTGCTTCTGGCTGATCCAGCAGCCGTTGGCCTTTCAGGTCCAGCGGTGGCCCAGATAGCCGATGCGTGGCGGCTCAAATTACACAGCACGCATCGCCGAGATGATGACATCGAACTTCACTATGGACTTCCGGGTTTCGGCAGCCCAAGCAATTGAGGTGATACAAGCAAATTCATAGATGAAGGTAAGATACGCAGAACACCATCGTAATTTTCTAATGCCCAATGCACCTGCCCTTCTTTATCTGGCAGACTTAACAGCCGGACGGTATCAACAGGTCTCCCGCCTATTCCATAGAGAATTACTTGGCCAACAATAAATTCTGCAATACTTTCATCGGCGACGAGGTGGATATCGGTCGCTTTTACTTGCGCGATTTGATTGATTAACTCATTCACAAGTTCTAACGAAGCACGATGCTCCGGCTGATCTGCATCGAACCACTCCACCGCTCCAGTTGTACGATTGATTCTTCGATCAATGCGAAACTTAGATTCTTGCACATCAATTTCTATGCCAGTGATATCCGAAGCAGGCACACCGGTGCCCGTGCGTCGTGCGAAGTAGGGTGCTGGCAAACGAAGTCCGCGTAGCGAGGCCTCAGATAGACGTATGACAACTGGTCGTCCAAGCACCATGCCATAACGATCAAGTGAACCATCGCCTACGCCAGCGCCCACAAGAAGCGTTTGAGAGTTTCCGATTCTATTAATAGCACCATCGACTTCTTCTATTTCAGTCCACGCAATCTCTAGTTCTGCTGAGGGTTCATCAAGGCCAAAGAGTGCCAGATCGTCATCGCTTGGATGGTCAAGTGCAAATCCTGATGCCCGTATCTCAGAAAGTGCCTGCACAAAGTTCTCAAGCGTCGACCTATCGACCTGGCTTTCTACTGGCAATGCAAGCTGCCAACCATCTTGATTTCGTTGCAATTTGGTCCGCTGCCCTTCATCAATGCGATCGATGTGATCAATATCGACATCTATTCGATCGAAGAGACTTTGGGTTCGCCAATCATTTGGATGTCGATCAAGCACATGCTGATGAAGGTCTTGATTGACCACGTGTACTTTTTCATCACCTGCTATTTGAATATAGGCGCGGCCGGCAAATGGATTCTCTCCGAGTAAGAGTGTCAGCTGACCATCAGCACCCCATCCCAACTCCAATATCGCCCGAGGTGGCTCCAAACCCATCTGCTGACGTTCCTCGGCAGTCACTTTCCTCGCAGGCAACTCGTAGAGCACGTCGAGTTCAGCGGCCAATTGGGCGAAGCGACGCATCGAATCAGGCTTCATGGGGTACGCAAGGGGTTCAACTTGCATCCACTGCCCATCATGGCGTTCGAATGCGAAAGCTGATCCTTCGTCGAGTGTGACTTTTATCCGCACAACATCGTTGATTGGAAGACCTTCACCAATCAGTGCTTGCGGCTCCATGGCCCTTGATGTGCGACTTCCTGGTTTTACAAAGAAGACCACAGCAAAAACACCAAGTGCAGCAATGAGAACAAGCAAGATGGTGATACGCCACTGCATAAAATTAAGACCGCCTCACAAACCAAACAATAACACCCATCAAGACACAGAACCCAGGCAGAGCGATGAGTGTCAGCCAACTCCATAGACGCTGAACACTTGGCGTGATATCTCGTAGCCGAGCGACCTCTTGGCTGGTCGGGCCTTGCGCAATAAGATCATCAAGTCCAGCCAACCAAGTCACCGAAGCAATGAGTAGCTCAAGGTTCCCAGGATGTCGCAAGCGAACCTTTTGACCGCCCTCTCCAACTGTCTGATCCAGGATCGCACTCACAAGCCAAAATCCAGATCCCACCAATACCGCTCTTTGTTGGCCCCCTGAAACTGGGCTGTCGCGCTCGATCGCCACCACCAAAGGCTGTGGCTCGGCAAAAGGTTTGGCTGTTTCGAAAGTAATTGCTTCGCTGACATCAGCAAGTCTCAGCCGATTGTTTGGTTCGATCTCAGCCAAAACTTGAAAGGCTTGCTCGGTTTGCTCTGGCATCGGCTGAAGTGGAACTGCAAATGCAAAGTGTGTTGGGAGACCATGTACCGCACCAGAAACCGGGTGACCGGGTTCGTAATCCATGATGACTAACTCACGAAGTTCTTCATCCCCTTCAGCGGTTGGAAGTGATTCAATCACAATCGAATCGACCATGGCATCAACACCGAGTTCATTTGCAATGCTGACCCATGGATCACTGACGTCATATTGATGCAACCTACTTGGAAAAACAGTCAGCAGCATCGGCTGGCCTTCGGCCGCAAGTGAATAGGCCACCTCGATCAGCGGCT
>CALCOW010000448.1 GCA_937899935.1 uncultured Phycisphaerae bacterium | reverse complement strand
CCATGTGCAATCCCACTGAACGTCGTTGGTGAGCATAACCAAGTGAATGCGGCAACGGCCATCCAGGCGTGTTCTCTCGCTGCCGGCATCGAACCGCAAGAGGCCGCATTGACGTTGAACCAATTCAAAGGTCTGCCGCATCGTCTGGAGTTGATCTGGGAACATGAAAACCAACGGGCCTACAACGATTCGAAGTCGACGACCCCGCAGGCCACGTGCCTCGCGGTGGCCGCTTTTCCTGACGCAAGTCGGGTTCACCTCATCGTGGGCGGCTATGACAAGGGCATCGACCTTTCAGCGATCTCCCGTCTAGCATCGCACTTGGGGGGGCTTTACACGATCGGTGCAACAGGACCAAAGGTAGCCCTCGTGGCAAAAGAGTGTTGTCCGGAGGCGCATGTCGAATCGTGCCATACGCTTGAAGTCGCCGTCTCACGACTGCGCTCACGTATGGCGACAGATGATATTGCCCTCTTGAGCCCAGGCTGCGCGAGTTGGGATCAATTTGATAACTTCGAGCAACGAGGTCAGTTCTTTGCCGAACAAATGACTCAAGGTTCAAACGCACCGACCAGTTCATCGACACCCTTGCATCCTTGAACATCGACCCACTTTGCTAGTTTTTTGGCAATCACTCTAGGGAGACGTGGATTAATCATGATGCCAGTTCCCATACCGACCGCCGTGGCTCCTGCAAGAATCATTTCAGCAGCGTCTTTCCAATCCAAAACACCACCGACGCCAATGATTGGTATACCAGCCTCACCAGCAGGCCCGCGATAGACATCACTGACACAGCGAACTGCCACGGGATGAATCAATGGCCCACTGATCCCACCACGGGCAGCGCCTATCTGGGAACGTCTCGTCTTTACATCAATTGACATTCCGGGCAATGTATTAATTAAGGTCAGTGCATCGGCACCTGAGGCAATCGCAGCGGCGGCCAGCGCGACTACGTTCGAACCAGCTGCAGAAATCTTGACCGCAAGTGGTTTGGTGGTAGCAACAGGCCGGACTTGTTCCATTAGAAGCTTAAGTTCTGATGGTTCACTCCCAAAGTCGAGGCCGGTTGAAGAATTTGGGCACGAGAGATTCAGTTCAATCAAGTCAATTCCGGGCGCCTCATTAAGCACGCTGACCACCGTGACGTAGTCGTCGATACTATGGCCGGCTACCGATCCAAAAATGCGCGTGCCAACACGCTTGGCTGAAGGCAAGGCATCAGCAGTGAATCTGGTCAGTCCTGGATTGGCCAAGCCGACTGAATTGAGCATACCGCCAGGCAATTCCACAAGCCTTAACGGTTTGTTGCCAGATCGGGGTTCGGGAGTGATGGATTTGGTGGTCAGAGCGCCTAAACCCAGCACTCCAGCAACTGCTGGCAATTCTTCCAGTGTCCCGGTGGTTCCAGCAGCCGCCACCAGAGGTGTCGCCATTGAGACACCGGCAAGTGACGTTTCCAGGCCAACCATAGCCGCCATGGTATCGAACTCCGCTTGAACGCGTATGATGTCGCCCCCTAAGCACACAGAATACCTGCCACTACAGACAAGGATGCCCTATGAATGACACAACCGACCGGATCGCCCAGTTTGAAAATATGGCCTCTGCAGATCCGGATAATGAGATGGCACACTTTAGCTTGGGCAACGCCTACCTCGAAGACGGTCGGGCAGCCGAAGCATCCAAGTCACTATCGCGGGCAATCGAACTCAACCCAGAAATGAGCCGTGCGTATGAGCTCGCCGGACAAGCCATGATCAATGCAGGCTGGACAGACCAGGCTGCTGAAACCTTGATTACTGGTTACCAGATTGCTGCAGGCAAAGGTGAGCGAAAGGTCATGTCTGGCATCGAGCAGTTACTTCAGTCGATGGGCCGTTCCACACCTACTATTTCTGAAGAATCACAGCAACGTTCCGAAGCGCTCAGCGCCAGCGGAAGTTTTGTCTGTCAAAGGACTGGCCGTCCGGGCCACCAACTCGATGGCCCCCCCTTCCGCGGACCCATCGGACTATGGATCTATGAGCACATTGCCAAAGAGACATGGGACGAGTGGATTGGCCAGGGCACCAAAGTCATCAATGAGCTGCGCCTTGATTTTTCACGTGAGGAAGATCAAGACGTTTATGACCGACATATGTACGAATATCTCGGTATCGACGCTGATGAAATTCGCCAGGCGGCGAAGACCAACGAATGAACGCTCAAGGTGCAGAGGCTACTTGAGTGTCAGCTCGTCTTGCGATGAAAGACCCACCACTCCATCATGAGCAGGCATAAGCAGACCACTAATGCCCACGGCCAAAGTGGCTTGTACGACTCCACCTCTCCGAGCCTGCGCACCTGATCCGTCCCGAACTTCAATTCTTGTCGTGTGCGTAGATCACCTTCCGAGGAAGCATCCATATTCACAGCAACTGCCCGCTCTTGCGCACCTGCTTGGTCTTCATAACTGAGCGTCCATACCCCCGCGTGCTGAGCGGGTCCCCAGACGACTGTTTGATCTTCCCCCACCGAAAGTTGCCACTGCTCCTCTTCTGGGCTTGTCAGCACTAACGATTCGACACCACTGGGCACCCGGGCCGTGATTGCTTCTCCTGGTTCAAGTGACTGGGCGGTAATCGATTGATTCGATCGAGCCAAAAATTCGATGGCATTGAGCGTGAACGGCAAAATGCTGCGCAGCACTGGCCAATTACTATCAAGTGGCGCAAACGTCAGATGCACGACCGTATGTTCGCCACGGGAAAGCACTGCCGCAAAGGGTCCTTTACTACCTTCCATAATGACATTCACATCTTGATCGGGCTGAATCAGATTGAGATCTGCAACGTAAATACGTTCCGTATTAACAAATTGCATAATCGGATGTTCTGCATCTGAATTAAGTACCAAGTCAGCTTTGCCCAAGCCGTACTCATTAAATCCGTTAATTGGCGGAGCTTTTCCCATGGTAAAGTAGCGGCCAGGTGGAAAATTCGATGGCACATAATCATCAATGACAACGACATCAAAACCTTCAAGTTGACCTTGCTCAGCAGCGACTTCATACTGCTCTGGAGTAAATGTGCTCAGCTGACGTAGTCGACTCCAACCTTCCAGAATTGTTTTGATAGCAGACTGCCTCGATGCTACAAGTGCTATCTTCAGCGGATCAGGAGGCGGAACAACGACTCTCTGAGCGTTATCAATGCTTAGGGCATCGTCTTCTAAAATAGCGACTTCGATCACGGCATCGTCCGGTTGATCAAATGGAAGAAACACG
>CALCOW010000447.1 GCA_937899935.1 uncultured Phycisphaerae bacterium | reverse complement strand
ATTACGCGGCCTGGACTATGCCCCAATCATCTTCGTCAGTGCCCTAGAAGGGAATGGTCTTGGAGATGTTCTTGCTTTAGCATGTAATCTCTACGAGCAGGCATCACACCGTGAAAGTACTGGAAAAGTAAATAGCGTTGTTGAGGCCATCATGGAAAAGAGAGGACCCTCGTCACGATTAGGGACGCAAGCAAAGCTTTACTTTGCATCTCAGGTTGGCACCAATCCTCCGACCCTAGCACTTGTGGTCAACAAACCGAAGCTTTTCCGTGGTCGGTACGAGCGTTACTTGATGAATCGGCTTCGTGAAGAACTCCCATACAGTGAAGTTCCTATCCGAGTGCTCTTCTCAAAGAGAACGCGCAAGACACTGCATGCGCTTCTGTCTGGCGAGACAGATCTAGAAGAGTAGTCGAGCCTCTTTGAGGCGAACGATGTGAATGGTCGATTCCCTGCTTCATCTGTGTCCTTGGATACCTGATATCTGGCATCGCCGCGATTGGTGCTGTCGAAGCGTGCCAGGGTTCACCGGACCTCTTCTCCGGTGAGGACGCCCGCAGCTTCACGGACCCTACTCATTGCAGCCGGTGGCAGGGAGGGACTTGGGATCGGGAACCCCGCTGATCTCGCATTCGAAGAGCGACTGGAGCTCATGCGTCCTGTAAAGACGATAGGTGGCGGCGGCGATGGAGATGTCGTACCAGGCGAAGATGTCTCCGTGATGCGCGAAGTTGCCCTCGATGTCGATGTACAGGTCATAGCCCCCTTGCAGCTGAGCGATCTGGCGCACGATCAGGCTGCCAGCGTGAATCTCGACTTCGTCGCAGTCGCGTATGTCGGCTCGAAAGTCGAGGTGTCCAGCAATGTCGATGAACATATATTCGGGCGAAATCACGCACTGCGAGCGTAGGATCGCTGAGTCGCCGTTGAGGTTCAGCGTTCCCAAGGGACGGAGGTCTGCGTTGACGTCGAGCAGAACCCCTCCATCAATGTTTAGGTTCCCGTTCGCGTTGAGACTCGCGCTGGACCGCAGTTTGGCAGAGCCCACGAAGATCTCGATGTCCGTGGCGCTGACCGTGCCCCGGAGGTCGAGCGCTCCAGGCCCGAGGATGTGGGTGCGTTGTTCCGACTCGATGCGCGCGGACTTCCGAATCACGATGGCATCACTCGCGCTCAGGCGCACCTCGTCGGCGCTGACATCGCCGCCCAGATCCAGCTCTGCGGCCGTCAGCACGAAGTCGCCGGAGCCAGTCAAGTCGGCCGCGTCCGTGGTGCTGAACCGACAGTTCGTCGTCACAACGAAGTCTGCGGAGCCGAGCGAAATGGGCGCCCGGACCTCGACCGGCGTTACCGGATTTGCAGCCCAGGCCTCGAGCTGCTCGGCGGTGTAGACCACGGTGAGGATGTCGGGTTGAGAGTTGGCGATGGCGACGAAAGGCAGGCCAAGTCCGAGCAAGAGGACACTTGAAGTAACAATGTTGTGCATGACAGCCTCCTCGACGCAAGGCTATGAGTGGATGTGGGGCACATATAGGGGCTGAACCGATAGGCTCTGGAGGCCACATCGGAAGGTATTCAGTCTACCCCGTGGCTATCTGGGAATCCAAGGATGACTGATCAAAAATCTTCGAATCAAGGCGAGGACAATGACGCTACTCGCCCGCATCATTGAGCGGGCCGCCAACTCTTGGGCCATCGAAGTGGGCTCCGCTGCGGGACGCATTTTAGAGCAGATGCGATACAACCCATGGCACTCCAGCGTGCCGAGGTGATTCAACGCCTCCAGAGCCCAACCAGGTGAATGAGCGATCTGTATGGCAGAATAACCTAGGTATTCGTACCCGGATTTGCTATGCTTGACCGTATCAATGCGTTTGGAACCCCGGTACGGTCAGGTGTGCCTGGGTGCATAAAAAACCCATCCTGACGACAACTTCAAGTGCACTTCCTGGCTCTGTTATGGAGTTGTACGGCGGGTCCTGTCCATTCCAAACGGGTTTGTACAGGGCTCATCGAGGTGGCTTGAATTCTGAAACGCATTGGATCATTACATGTCGATTGTGCCCCTGCCCGTATTCGAAGCGGACGCTGATCCCAAGCATCGTGATGCTTTGACGCTTGAAGAGCAGCACGCCCAACTATCTGCACCAGAGACTTTGGTCGTACGTTTTGGATCCTTGCGGTGGGTGGCAGAGTATGCCTACAACGGAGATCTTTCACCTGGTTGTGGAACGAAGTTAGTGGCTCGAACCCATCGAGGTACTGAACTGGTCGAAATGCTGACGACCACCTGTTCAAATGCGGGATGTGGAAAATCAGTAACCCGAAAAGAGATGTTGGCGTACATTGATCAAAGCGGCGGCAAGGATTACCCATTCCATACGAATGGCAAGATACTTCGTATCGCCACCGTAGAAGACCTCAATCAGCAGTCAAAGCTTAATAGCAGTAAGTCTGATTTACTCCGTAAATGTAGAGAATGCGTATCTGAATATGATCTGAAAATGACCATTGTTGATGTCGAAATCATTCTTGGCCAAGAGATCATTACCTATTACTACATGTCCGAGGATCGCGTTGATTTCCGTAACTTAGTGCGTGATCTCGCAGGACAGGTCAAAGCGAGAGTCGAAATGCGCCAAGTTGGTGCACGCGATGAGGCCCGACTGGTCGCTGACTATGAGCGTTGTGGTCAGCACTGCTGCTGTAAGAACTTTCTCAAAGTGCTTAAGCCGGTGTCTATGCGTTCAGCCAAAGTCCAAAAAGCAACACTTGATCCGCTTAAGATTTCAGGGCGCTGTGGCAGACTGATGTGCTGTCTGCGGTATGAGGATCAGACATACAAAGAACTAAAGTCTAATCTGCCACATCGAAAGACAAGAGTTGGGACTGCCGAGGGTCCAGGAATCGTGCTCGACTCTAAGATCTTGGTGCAACTTGTACTCGTCGAACTTGAGGAAGATCGGCGGCAGATTGCGGTTCCTGTTGAAGAATTGATGGATCCCGATCAGTGTCCAAAGCCAGGGGAGGCTCAGAAGGAAGATCCCCTTCGTGGTCTCAGTGAAGAAGAGGCTTCCAAACGATCGCAACGTGAGCCCGGGAAAAAACGCCGCCGCCGTCGTCGCAAGGGTGGATCTGGTCCGAGCCAGAAGGATAGTCCTGAAAGCACTGATAAAAAAGATGACAAGAAATCATCAAATCGCGGTCCAGCTCAGGCGAGTGCTGATGGGGGGCCCAAAGCTGATGGTGAGGGTGCACCGAAGCGAAAACGCAAGCGTCGTCGCCGCCGTCGGCATGGTCGTGGTGGAGAGAATAAATCTTCAGAGGGGTAGTGTCTAAGTCATCACCTTCGAGCCTCCTGCGAGGCAGATCTTCAGGGTCATAGCTTCAAAGGCATGCAGCCTGCTAGGATGTTTCTATGCCTCCTTCGTCACATCGAGGATCGGATCAACCTGGCAATCCTGCAGACGACTCTTCAGAGTCATCCAGTGGTAGCACAGCAATGGACACGGTACAGACGCTCATTGTGGCGTTTGTGCTTGCTATGACTTTCCGTGGCTTTGTGGTTGAGGGATTTGTCATACCAACTGGCTCGATGGCGCCAACATTGTTAGGTCAGCATCTGCAGGTGTATGACGAGCAAACCTCATACGACTATGCGGTTGGATGGGATGCGAAGTTTCAGGGACCAATTTTAAACACCAGTCTGATATCTCCAATGTTAGGCAGAGATATTAGAACTGAGAAACCTATGGAGTCACTGCCGCGTCCGCGGATGGGTGATCGTATTTTGGTGCTTAAGTGTCTTTACGCATTCCTAAACCCACAGAGATGGGATGTCATCGTATTCAAGAATCCAACCGATCCTTTGGGTCCATCAGCCAACTATATTAAACGATTAGTTGGGCTTCCAGATGAGACCGTGTGGTTGGCAGACGGAGATGTGTTTGCAGAGCCAGTCAACACGCAAGGTTTCAAGATTGAGCGCAAGCCATATGAAGTGCAGCAAAATGTCTGGCAGCCCATGTACAACAGCGACTATATCCCGATCGAGCCGAGCGAATTGTGGTATTCCGTCGTGCCAGAGGCCCGTCAAAGGTACATGCGAAGTCACCCTGGCAACAAGGTAGGAAATTGGGTGCGTCTGCCTGCTGGTGACGAAAACCTTGCTTCCTATTCAGGTCCGCCTTGGGTCAGTGATCCGCCCGAAGCGTGGGAGCTTCGGCGTACTCGCGCTTATCACGGCAGCGCAACGGATGTCAGTCGCATTATTTGGGATAACGAGAGAATGCCACTTAATGATTGGTTGGCTTACAACATGTTGTATGGCCTGCAAACCGAGCGGGGTGGAAAAGAGCTACACAATGTAAGTGATTTACGTATCGCCTTTGACATCGTGGCGGAGCAAAGTACTGCTGAAATTATTGTCGAAATTGCAGCTCAAACACATGTCTTCCAATTTATCCTTACCAAAGACGAAGCAGTGGTTCGGATGCGACTTGATCGAGATGGCAGTGTATGGACAGAATCCTCTTCGCCCTTTCAATGGCCTGATCCAGGTACCGTCATGAGTGTTGAGTGTTGGCGTGTTGACCAGGCAATGTACTTGTTTATTAATGGCTCAGAAGCAACAGAGCCGCTTCTCTATGAGTGGTCGCCCCTAGAGCGATTGCGATTTGCAAGTGGCCAAT
>CALCOW010000446.1 GCA_937899935.1 uncultured Phycisphaerae bacterium | reverse complement strand
TCGGAAGATTGGTTTGAGCCTGAAACGTGCACAATGGGGTGAAGAAGCCCCAGTTGAAGATGGTGAGCAAGTCGTTGAGGACTCTGACGCACCCTCAAAGGGTGGTATGGATGACCACGGCGCCTTGGGCACGGACAAAATCGAGCTCTAATGCAACTAATGCGGATACGACTCAAAAGCCCCGGCCCAGCCGGGGCTTTTTCAATGAGGGCTCAAAAACCAAACAGACCCAGCCTAAGGCTGAGTCTGTCAAGCGGATCCTCCCCCAAAGATCCGACTGCGAAAAACGCAGTGTTTGCTGTTGAACGTCGAGAACCATGCGCTGGGAGGTACGGGTGCAGCGCGATCGACGCCGAACTTTGGATATCCAAGAGGCTTCAAAAACCACCCAAGACGAGGGTCAGGCCATATCTTCACATTACCTGCGGTAGAGACTGGGACAGTCCACTAGCATAAGGCCACAAATGTCAGCACTACCAGAAGCGCTATGCGTCGGCGGTGCTCAGTCAATGTCATCATTGCTCGCACGTTCTCGGTCCTTTTTTCTGATCTTCAAATGTCTTACCCCCTACTAACTTCAATCTCCGTGCCATTGTTCCGGAAAAGAGCGGATGAAAGAAATGATCGCTTACAGCAACATTTTCTCGGACCAACTAAGTGGGCTGTGCGCCATTTGATGTCTGTACGCAACATCACGTGTTTGATCATCACAACCATGATGCTTGGAAACAGCATCACGGCTTTTGGGCAAAGCGAAGACTCGCTCGATATCGCTGCTGCTCTGGATGCCTTCACATTGGGCCGCCAGTGGATCGATTCATTTGACAACAATGGCCTACCGCCACCCGAGTCTGATCAGGCAGCGATGAGCATTCCAGGAGCGACCGGTGTCTCTGTGATCTTGCGACGAGCCGGGCATGTCATTGCCCTTGCCAGTGATAGTCAACAAGATCAATGGATGTTGCGACGTGCTATTGGTCGTGCACTCAGTCAGGTACTCGGAAGTGCTCAAGCAGCCAATCTTCCCCGTGACTTAAGAGATGGACTGGCTGAGGGTATCTCTCTGGAACTTGAAATTGCCGGACCCATGCAGCCAATTCTTGCAACGAATGCAGCACAACTCAACAGTCGGTTGAAAGCTGGCCGCGATGGACTTGCTCTTCGGCATCAAGAAAGTTGGTTTATTGAGTTCCCTGCAGCAGCGCGCGCTTTTAATCGAGACATTAGTTCAGCTACACTGGCAGGGTTACTCGGTGATGCTGGTCTGCCTCCACGTCCAATTTCAGAACTCGCCAGACAGACTGAACTTGGCGTATACCGTTTTTCAACACTTGATTTAGCGCAACGATCTCCCCTTGGTTTGCCTATGGTGCTCGAACAAGGCGACATCGTGGTAGAGGCCTCCTCAATTTCGCCGTCGCGCATTGCACAGGCTGCCGATGAAATCGCATCACATTTGCTCACCACGGCTTGGCCTGGACCTGAACCGGTCGGGCTACTCGGCGGGTACAACCCTGTCACAGACTCATACATACCTCTGATTGCCTCCGATGAAGATCAGTTGCTCGTGGCACTTGCACTGCGCTGCTATGCTCGAACACCACGCGTAAATCAAAGCCAAGCACAAGAAGCCAATGCACTGGCTGAAGCAATCTTGACGGCTCTGGCCACGCGACGAGAGGACCAGACTGATACCGAACTTCATCCGACATTGGCAAGTTTCATTGTTCTAGCCTGGGCGGACCTACCGCCTCAGGAAGCCAATGCTGCTCGATTACATCAAACTGCCCGTGATACGGTACTCACCGCAGTTGCTGATCCCTCCGCTGTTAAGCTTGGGCCTCATGATCAGGCAATACTTGTGTCTGCTATGACGCGTTTGGCCCTGAAATCAGAAAGCAGTGGTGTACCTCCGTTGACCATCCCCTCAATGTCAGAGTGGATTGATACAACCTGGCAGCAAGTACCGGAGCACCAGCATGTATCACTCCAGCCTTGGATGGGGTGGGCCGTTATTGACATGCAGGCAATCACCGGCCAACCGACGCGCTGGGATAACTCCCTGCGCCAGCAGCGAGTGATACTACAGGCCGCCCAAAGAGGCCGTGAAGGTGCTCTCTGGGCTCCAGCCCTCAGTGGTGGGTTTCCTCTGGGCTCCGGAACACAAGCTCAGGCAACGGCTCAGGGCTTGCGTCCGGCGGTTCTTTTAGCCACGATGCTAAGTCAGCCACATCTCACGAATCAGCAAGAGTTAGCTACGGCAATGGAATCACAGTTGGGAGCAGCTCGATTCCTGGTTCAGTTGATGCATCGTCAGGACACGCCACATCAACCCAGAACCCCCAAAAGGGCTCTTGGAGGGGTCAGAGCAGCTCTTTGGGATCAAAACCAGCCCTCTGCGGCTCAAGCAATGGGGCTGATCATGGTTTGTGAGACCCTTCAGAGCCTCCAGAAGCTCACCAAACAGAACATGAATCGTAAATAACCCACATACTTTCACGCATGGGGCAGAGGCTTCTTCGTCCGATGAATATACTGTAGAGATCGCCTCACCCAGATGTCCCCGATTCCGAGGCAAATTACTGCTGGAGATCACACTATGAAATGGCTCACTCTTTCCCTCAGTATTGCCCTACTCGCAACACCTGCGCTAGGTCAGTCACTCTCTGATCGAATTGATCAAGTTCGTAAGAACAGGGAAGCGAACCTGACGCGCGCTAAAGCTCAGATGCTTGGCGCACTTCTCTATACACCACTGACTTTCGAATTCCAGGACCGGCCTGCTCGTGAAGTCTTCACGATGATGCAAGATGTTCTTGGCGTGCGAATTATTGGTCGCTATAGCGACGACAAAGAAGGCCATGGTCTCGACCCAGATATCATGATTTCACTTGATGTCGAAAATGAGCCGGCACTTCTTATTCTTGAGAATATTCTTGAACAAGCAGAAGATCTTGAGGATACCACCTGGCAACTTCGCAACGGTTATCTAGAAGTTGGTACGAAGGAACGTCTTAGTGTTCCAGCTGCTCAGGAAATGCGAATCTATCCTGTAGAAGATCTGCTCTACGATTTGCCACAGTTTAATAGTCCACCCGATCTTGACCTTGCAGCCTCACTTGATCAAGGACAAGGCGGCGGTGGCGGTGGCTACGGTGGCGGCGGCG
>CALCOW010000445.1 GCA_937899935.1 uncultured Phycisphaerae bacterium | reverse complement strand
GTATGACCAAGTGATTGTTCCTGAGATTAATACTGGTCAACTGGCCATGCTGCTAAGAGCTCGTTACCTGATCGACGTTGCTTCCATTAATCACATCCGCGGTCGGAGTTTTCAGGTTGGTGAGTTGGTGGATGAAATTAAGATACTGATCGATGGAAAACGAAATGGAGCCGGCGCATGACAAGTACCGAGCTGCCTACATTGAAAGCCAAGGATTTCACGACCGATCAGGATGTGCGCTGGTGTCCTGGTTGCGGTGATTATGCCGTGTTGGCAGCGGTCCGCAAAGTACTGCCAACACTCGGACACAAGAAGGAAGATTATGTCTTTGTCAGTGGCATTGGCTGTGCCGCTCGATTTCCCTACTACATGGAGACCTATGGACTGCACTCCATCCATGGTCGTGCGCCAGCCTTCGCAACAGGTATTAAGATTGCGAATCCTGGACTACAAGTGTGGCTGGTTTCAGGTGATGGAGATCTTCTTTCGATTGGTGGAAATCATACGATTCATCTGCTTCGTCGCAATATTGATGTTAATGTTCTTTTGTTGAATAACCGCATCTATGGACTCACAAAGGGGCAAGCTTCACCAACCAGTGAGCGCGGCAAGATCACAAAGTCGACGCCAGTTGGTTCGCCTGATCGGCCCATGAACCCATTGACTTTGGCCTTGGGAGCCGGCGCTACGTTTGTTGCTCGATCAATTGATGTTGATCTGAAGCACATGGATGCAATGATGAAACGCTGCGCGGATCATTGTGGTACGTCTTTCTTAGAGATTTACCAAGATTGCAATATCTTCAACCATGAAGCTTGGTTTTATGCTTCACAAAAAGAGACCAAGGCACAGAACACGATTCAGTTGGAGCATGGAAAACCGATGATCTTTGCTGATGAGTCGAAAGGCCTACGTCTTAACGACTTGTCACTTGAAGTGATTGAACTTGGTGGTGAGTACAGCCAATCAGATGTTTTGGTGCATGATGAAACCAATCGTACACAGGCATTTTTGCTCGCTCAGTTGAGCTATCCAGATTATCCAGAGCCAATGGGGGTGCTGTATCGCAATCCAGATACCAAGTTAACGCAGCCAGTCGAGCAGGTATTGAAAGATCAGGTGGCCCAGGCGAAACAGCAGCGTGAGGCTGATCTTCAAGCCCTCATTCGCGGCCGTGAGACTTGGGAAGTTGTTGAGAATGACGATGAGTAGTGGTCATGATCGATCAAGCCATCAGTGTGAGTCTGAAGCTGCCTATGACGTCATTGTCATCGGTGGAGGCCATGCTGGCGTAGAAGCTTGCTGGGCAGCAGCGTCAGTGATTGGCCTCGAAGGTCGGGTGGCACTGGTCACGATGGATCCTTCCAAGATTGGCGTCATGAGTTGTAATCCTGCCATTGGCGGACTTGGAAAAGGTCAAATTGTTCGTGAAATTGACGCCTTGGGCGGTGTCATGGGGCGCGCCGCCGATGCCACTGGCATCATGTTCAAGATGCTTAATACATCCAAGGGTGCCGCGGTGCGCGGTCCTCGTTGCCAGAACGACAAATATGAATATTCACACGAGGTGCAGCGTCTGATTGCAAGTCGTACGAATATTGATGTCATTGCTGCGTGTGTTGATGATCTGCTGGTTGACCATCACAAGATCGTGGGAGTCAAGCTCACTCGGCATGATCAAACTTCAATCCAGCTCATGTCAGATGCAGTGGTATTGACAACTGGAACATTCATGCGTGCGCTAATGCATACAGGCAAGCAACAAACACCAGGAGGTCGCGTTGGTGAGGGCAGTGCTGTTGGAATTGCCCATGCACTGGTTCAGTTGGGGTTTGAACTTGGTCGTCTTAAGACGGGAACGCCACCACGTCTAAATCGCGACACCATTGATTGGGATGGTCTTCCTGGTCAATGTGGTGATGAAAATCCAATGCCTTTTTCAGATCTTTCACCAAGTGTTTTGCCTGGCGGTCGATTCCCAACTCTTGAGCAGACGGAATGCCGTCTTACTTCAACAACAGTAGAGATGCATGAACTGATCAGAGCCAATTTGGATAAAGCTCCGATGTATTCGGGCCAGATCGATGCCTCTGCGGGGCCTCGTTACTGTCCATCAATCGAAGACAAGGTGGTGCGTTTTGCTGATCGGCAAGAGCACCACGTTTTCTTAGAGCCTGAATCGCTTTCCACTAATGAAATTTACTGTAATGGCATTAGTACATCGCTGCCCGAAGATGTGCAGGCTACGTTCTTGGCAATGATGCCTGGTTGTAAACATGCAGAGGTCCTTCGGTATGGTTATGCAGTGGAGTACGACATGGTGTGGCCACATCAGATTGACTCGACCACCATGACTAAGCGCGTAGAGGGTCTGTTTCTTGCAGGTCAGATTAACGGGACCAGTGGGTATGAAGAGGCTGCGGGGCAAGGGCTTGTCGCTGGTCTTAACGCGGCACGTTTTGTTGCTGGTGGTCGGGAGGCGATGGTGCGACTCGGTCGTGAGCAAGCCTACATTGGTGTCATGCTCGATGATCTTGTCACAAAGACGCCTCGTGAACCCTATCGCATGTTTACCAGTCGAGCAGAGCACCGACTCTTGCTTCGTGCGGACAATTCAGATCAGCGATTGACGCCGTTGGGCAAAGAGCTCGGCCTGGTTTGTGATCAGCGATGGCGCATTTACCAGGAAAAGTCTGAGGCTCAGACAGCATTAAGGGTTCAAATGGAGCGTCAGTTTGTTGCGGGTAAATCACTGATCTCCTTAGCTCGCCGTCCCGACATCACCGTCTCACAATTGTGCTGCTACCTCGAAGAAGCTGGCCTGGAACGGCCAGCTGCGAGCACGATGCAGCATTTGGTTACTGAAGCGAGGTATGAGGGCTATCTCAAGCGGCAAGCGGCCGAGATCCGCCGTCGACAGGATGCTGAGCAACGCCTTATTCCGTCCTGGCTCCAAGTCCAGAGTGTGACGGGGCTTCGTGGTGAGGCGGCTGAGGCAATAGCGCGTTTTCAGCCAGCTACGCTCGGTCAGGCAGCGAGGTTGGCGGGGGTCGGGCCAGCCGATGTAACACTTTTGGCCGTCGCGATCCGTCGTGGTCGCCTAGCTTCGATGGGTTCAGGTTGAAGATTGGGCTTCGGGTACGTAGGCTCTCGTTCTCAACGCCACTGTAGCTCAATTGGTAGAGCACTTGATTTGTAATCATGAGGTTGGGGGTTCAAGTCCCCCCGGTGGCTTTTTCATCGCATGTTGATCTTGCTCGACCTCTAGTCGGGCGATAAAGTCTTGAGCGAAATACATCGGGCGAGTACCCAAGTGGACAAAGGGGGCAGACTGTAAATCTGCTGGCGTACGCCTTCACAGGTTCGAATCCTGTCTCGCCCACTCACCGAGGGCCCCGCAAAGGGGCCCTTTGTGTTTCGGTGATATCACACAGTTGATTGGACTCAGGGGCTGTCTTTTACAAGCTCGCTTTATTTATCAATCTCACCAACTCGTTCGATGACCATCGTATCGTTGAGGTCGAACATGTGAGCGGCTCTTTGTTTCATGAAATCATCGATCTGCTTCTTCGATCCGGTGAGTGTCACTGAGTTGCCAGTGCCGCTGCTGATTTCGCCTGTAAGGGTGCCATTTTCAACAGCTCTTTTGAACGTCTTGTAGTCGAGTGGAAAGAGCACCAAGTTATGCTCTTTGGATCCCATTTCTGCTCGAACGACG
>CALCOW010000444.1 GCA_937899935.1 uncultured Phycisphaerae bacterium | reverse complement strand
GGCTGGCACGACGACGCGACGTGGCTTTATGCTGGCATTGGGCTATGTGCTCACCGGCATCTCAATGATTGCGGTCGGCATTCCCATTGTCTGGTACGTCATTAGTGTCTTCCGAACCTACCCAGACAAGTGGGTCAAACTTTCAGATGACATTGACCGCGACTTCCCCGAAGGAACAACAAGGTTGGCTGACTTTATCAATCCAGCCAACTTCCCAGACACTGGCCCCAGCGCCGAAGCAAGAAAAGAAAACTCAGCGATCATTCCCTGGCAAGGCGCCTCCATTCATCTGCCTTGTTGGGTTCGTCGCATCGAAGCGGAAGAATTCCAAATCTTCGCCATCAACTGCAGCCACCTGGGCTGCCCCGTCCGATGGTTTGATGAGGCAGAACTCTTTATGTGCCCCTGCCACGGCAGCGTCTTTTATCAAGACGGAGAGTACGCCGCTGGCCCCGCGCCGCGTGGTCTTTACCAGTACCGTTTCAAAATCACTAATGCCCGTGACCAAAAGGGTCAGGCACGCAAGAACGAAAATGGCAAGCAACCTCGAGAACTCTGGATCAAGGCCGGCACCCTCCCGACCTTACAGCAACCTGCGTAACCTTCATGGCAAAGCACCCTATCAAAGGCACGATTGACTGGTTTGATGACCGACTCGAGGTCACGAAGACCATATGGCCCGCCACGGCTGGACACACGGTCCCAGCGAACGCGAAGTGGTGGTATGTGTTTGGCAGTGCCACCATGGCTATGTTTATGATGCAGCTTGTCACCGGCATCTGCTTGGCATTGGTCTACGTGCCAAGTGCCGACCATGCTTGGGACAGCTTGATCTACCTGAACTTCCACCAACCTCTTGGTTGGTTCCTTCGCAGCATCCACTTCTGGGGCTCCACTGCGATGGCCGCCATGATCACCATTCATATGACGCAGGTGTTCCTCTTTGGCGCTTACAAGTATCCGCGCGAATTAACTTGGGTCATCGGCTTCTTCTTACTCGTATGCACCTTTGGTATTGCCTTTACTGGACAGGTGCTGCGATTTGACCAAGACGCCTACTGGGGCTTGGGCATTGGCGCTGCCATGATGGGACGCATCCCCTGGATTGGCCCCGAAATCGTTGACTTAATCTTGGGCGGACCAATCCTTGGCGCTCAAACGCTTTCCCGCTTCTTTACGCTGCACGTGTTCGTCCTTCCAGGCGCCGTGTTGTTGCTGCTTTTCTTCCACCTGTATCTCGTCCTTCGCAAGGGCATTTCTGAGATGCCTGTGGCCGGCAAGCGGGTGAGCAAACGCACTTACGAGAAGAAGTACTTCGCAGAAATAGAGCGAACTGGCGTTCCTTTCTTCCCCAACGCAGCCAAGCGTGACATGATCTTTATCGGGATCCTAATTCTGGTGGTCGGCATCATTGCCGCCGTGGTTGGGCCGCACGGCCCCAATGGCCCGCCAGATCCGATGATCATTTACACCACCCCGCGACCAGACTGGTACTTCATGTGGATCTTCTCTGTCCTGGCACTTTTGCCGCGCCAGATTGAGACCTTCCTGATCATGGCTGCGCCGGTCGGTTTCATCGTGGTCTTTACCTGTCTTCCATTCTGGTCAGGGACCGGCGAACGCCATTGGCGACGCCGACCTGCGGCCGTCATTGTGGTCATCTTGATGTATGTCTCGATTGGCTTGCTGACGTACATTGGTTTCCCATCACCATGGTCGCCACACATGATGGCCGGCAGCGGTGTGGTTTCACCGATTGAGTATTACCAAGGAAGATCGCCTCTTGAAATGCAGGGAGCCGTCCTCTTCCAGTACAAGGAATGTCGCAACTGCCATGCCATTGCGGGCCTCGGTGGACAGCGTGGCCCAGATCTCTCCGATGTCGCCACTCGACTCACCGAAGACCAGCTGCGCCGCCAGATTATCCAGGGCGATGGAAACATGCCGGCCTTTGGTCGAAATCTCAAACCCGCTGAAGTCGACGCACTGGTCGCCTACTTGCATACCTTGACCCCACCGGGCGAGAACCCTGCCCAGCCACCGTCGCGTCATGAGATTCCTGCTCTTGACCTGCCTTCATCGACAGCAGGCGGCACTACAGGCAACTCGAGCGGCCGTGGCGCTTCTGCACCAGCTCGTCCGTAGTATCCTCTCTAGGGATAAGGAGGAACGGACCAGGTGAGCGCGACCGAAGCACTCATGCGATCTTGGAATCTCGACGTGATTTACATCACGGTGTTATTGATTGCCGCGTTGCTGTATCTCCGCGGGTGGCTCGGGCTGCACCGTCAGCGACCAGAGCGTTTTGGCCCGGTGAACCTTATTTCGTTTCTCTTAGGTGAGCTGATCATCTTCATCGCCCTGTGCTCGCCGCTGGAAGCGGCCAGCAGCATGCTGCTCCAAGCGCACATGGGGCAACACATCTTATTGATGCTCATTGCGCCACCTTTGTTATGGATCGGCGCGCCAGGTCTCCCCCTGCTCTGGGGCTTACCGCCATTTGTTCGCAAGGCAGGCATTGGTCCTTTTCTTGCTTCGCCAGGTGTGCGGCGCATCTTTCGAGTGCTGACCCATCCTATCTTCACCTTTTTCTTCTTGGCCGCTGTTCTCTGGACATGGCACCTGCCTTGGCTTTACCAACTCTCACTGACTTCGCCAGCATGGCATCAGTTTGAACATGCTTGTTTTTTCTGGGCAGGCATGCTGTTTTGGTACCCAGTGATTCTGCCTTACCCAGCGCAGGTCCGATGGTCACGTTGGCTGGTGGTGCCTTACCTCCTGTTGGCCGCTCTACAGAACACCATCTTTAGTGCGATTTTCTGTTTCTCTTCAGTGATCTTCTATCCCTACTACGAACAAGTACCCAATGCTTGGGCGGTGAAACCACTCGATGACCAAGCCGTCGCTGGTGGCCTGATGTGGATCATTGGCTCACTGGTCATGCTCGCGCCTGTACTTATTATTGTGCGCGGCTTAGTGCGCCCAAAGGGACTTACCATAAGACAACCACAGGCCGTCCCTCTCAAAAGACTTGGCCTCGGGCAATCGCATCAGCTTCCCGTGCTCCAGCCAAGCGCCCAGATCGGAACACTGGGCGGCAGCATGACTGATACCAGCGCTATTGGATCACCAACGCTGCGGCGAAAAAGGCGAGGCCCCTTTGATCTCTTGGCGGTCCCTGTGGTTGGCAGCGCCTTAAGCAGCCTGGTGTTTCGTCGTTGCGTACAAGCCACCTTTTTTGCCCTCGCTCTTCTAATCATGCTCGATGGATGGCTTGGACCACAGGTCGCATCAATGAACCTGGCTGGGGCCCTGCCCTGGATTCACTGGCGTGGCTTTCTGGTCATTGCCTTGCTGATCGTGGGCAATCTCTTTTGTTTTGGATGTCCATTTGTGTTCGTGCGCACCCTAGGACGAAAGCTCTTGCCAGCTCGATTTAACTGGCCACGTGTGCTGCGCAGTAAGTGGCTTGCGGTCGGTCTTATCTTGCTCTTTCTCTGGGCTTACGAAGCACTCAGCCTTTGGGCCTCCCCTTGGTGGACGGCCTGGATTGTACTTGGCTACTTCATCGCAGCCCTGGCGATTGATGGTCTCTTTCGTGGCGCTGCCTTCTGTAAGTATGTTTGCCCTATTGGACAATTCCAATTCGTTCAATCAGTCGTGTCGCCAACTGAAGTTCGTGTTCGTGAGCTCGATCGCTGCACCAGCTGCACAACCTATGACTGCATTAAAGGCACTGCACAAAAGAATAATCAGGGCTGTGAGCTGCATCTCTTTCAACCCCGAAAGAAGAGCAACTTAGACTGCACCTTCTGTATGGACTGCGTTCGTGCCTGCCCCCATGACAACATTGGCATTCTTGCAACCACGCCAGGCAGCACCCTGCTCCAGGATGACTATCGATCAAGCATTCGACGCTTGTCGAGACGTCTTGATCTGGCCTTGTTGGCGCTCGTGCTTGTGTTTGGTGCTTTTGCCAACGCGGCAGGTATGGTTGGGCCAGTGCTTGAGTGGCAAGATCAAACCGCCGCCGCCTGGGGCATGTCATCACGCATGGCCGTGGTGACGGTCGGTGTACTGGCGTCTTGCCTTGTCATACCAGTGGTACTGGTCGGCCTGGCGACGGCCTTGAGTCAGATCACCTCGATTAATACCACACCGATGCGCCTGGCCGTACGAATGATCTTCGGATTGATACCCATGGGCATGGCGATGTGGACATGCCACTTTATTTTCCACTTCTTGACCAGCATGGGTACGGTGGTACCCATTACTCAGCGAATGGCACGCGATGTGGGGCTTAACTTAGGTGAACCGGCGTGGATCCTTTCGTGCTGCCAAGTGCCACCAGATTGGCTCTTGCCACTCGAGATTTTCATTCTCGCCGTTGGGGCCGTAGCCAGCAGTTACCTTCTCTACAGACTCGCGCTGCGCATGACGCGTAGCACACGTGATGCGGTATTGGCATCACTCCCTTGGCTGCTGATAACAGCACTCCTCTATCTTGTTGGAATATGGACCATGCTTCAGCCGATGGAGATGCGCGGCACCCTGGATGTACCGCTGCTATGAACAACCTGGTGATCCATTGCCTAAGTGTTGTCTTGCTTGCACTCATAATCAAGACGGAGGCGCATGCTGATCTTGGCACGGTGCGTGATAGCAAAGTTATTGAGGGCTATGAGTGCACCCTTTTCTCTGCACCAGAACCATTTCGTGCGGGCCCTGTTGACATCAGTGTGATGGTGGTAAACAACAAGACCGGCCAAGCACTGGTCGACTGTCAAATTGACGTCTCTCTGATACCTACTTTTGAAGGGCCGGCCAGCTTGCAAGCACCCGCCACTCAAGAAGATGCTCAAAACAAATTACTCCAAGCGGCGCTCTTAGAACTACCAGAGCCTGGGCAATGGAAAGTGGTTGCTCGCATTACGGGCCTGCCTGATCTCGATCAGGCTATTGAACTTTCTGCTCTGGTCGATGCTTTTGCCCATCTGCCACGCTGGCGGTCGATCTGGCTCTGGCTGGTCTTGCCAGCCATCGCCCTGATTGTCTATGTATTCAATCAAATTTGTGTTTCCAGTCGCAAACAACGCCGCCAACGATCCAGCGCAGAGGCAAAGTGATTTCCCGTATAATCTGGGTCTGACAGGTCGCCGACAAGCAAGTGCTTTGGTCGGTGCTGCCGCAAAGCACCTCTTTTCCTCGCCTGAAAGCCACCGCCCTATGACAAAGGTCCAACGCATGGAAACCCGTATTGAAACCGACTCGCTTGGTCAGATTGAAGTGCCTGCCGACGTCTACTGGGGAGCCCAAACACAACGATCAATCATTCATTTCAGCATTGGCTTCGACATCATGCCAACCAAAGTCATTTGGGGCATGGGCATTCTGAAGAAGGCCGTTGCCCTGACCAATCGTGAATTAGGCAAATTAGACGAGAAAAAGACATCGCTCATTCTGGAGGCTGCCCAAGAGGTTATTGACGGCAAACATGAGAAACAGTTCCCGCTGCATGTGTGGCAGACTGGCAGTGGCACCCAAACCAATATGAACGTTAATGAGGTGATTGCCAATCGTGCGATTGAGATTGCTGGAGGCACGCTTGGTAGCAAAGATCCCGTCCACCCCAATGACCACGTGAATATGTCGCAGTCGTCCAACGATACATTTCCGACAGCGATGCATATTGCCGCGGCTTCTGAAGTCAACAACACGCTCTTGCCAACCATCCGAGATCTTCGAAATGCGATCGCCAAGAAGCAAGAAGAGTTCTGTGATGTAGCCAAGATCGGTCGCACACATTTACAAGATGCGGTTCCACTAACGGTGGGCCAAGAACTTTCAGGTTATGTCGCGCAGCTTGACGCTGCGATTGACCGCATTGAAAACGCTTTGCCTGAGTTGTATGCCTTGGCTATTGGCGGCACTGCGGTCGGCACTGGCTTAAATGCTCCGGATGGCTTTGCTGAACAGTGTGCTGCTCACATTGCCGATCTCACTGGCCTTCCATTTTTCAGTGCCCCTAATAAATTTGCGGTGCTTGCCGCTCATGATGGCTTGGTCGCCATGTCTGGTGAGCTTCGCGCCCTGGCATGTGCCCTGATGAAAATTGCCAACGACATTCGCTGGGGCGCTTCGGGACCTCGCTGTGGTCTTGGTGAGTTTATTATTCCAGAGAACGAGCCCGGCTCATCCATCATGCCCGGCAAAGTCAATCCAACTCAGTGTGAGGCCATGACCATGGTCTGCGTTGAGGTCATGGGACATGACGCAGCGGTCGGCTTTGCAGGTTCGCAGGGAAACTTTGAACTCAACGTCTTCAAACCGCTCATTATCAACGCCGTCATTAAGTCAATTCGACTGCTCAGTGACAGTTGCCATAACTTCCGTGTTTTCCTGATGGAAGGCCTCCAACTCAATCACCAGAAGATCACCGAACATCTCGATAACTCACTGATGTTGGTCACGGCCCTCAGCCCTGAGATCGGCTATGACAAAGCCGCCGAAATCGCACACAAGGCTTCGGTCGAGCACACCACGCTGCGAAATGCCTGTACCTCACTGGGTTACCTCACGGGCGAAGAATATGATGCGTTGGTCCGCCCAGATGATATGTGTTGCACTGGCCATTAGGGCTGAAGGCCACCCAGCTGACTGCCCCTGCCGCAGATGATCGACTAAGATAACCTTGAAAACGACCCCTTAACAGCCAGTCAAAAGCGGAGTTTATTTTCTATGTCGCGTTGGCCCAACTTCTTCCGAGTTTCAATCGGTAAGAAGGCTGTTGTTGCCGTCACGGGGTGCATTTTAGTCCTGTTTGTCATCGCCCATATGATCGGCAATCTCAAGGTCTACTATGGCGATGACGATGGCATGCCAGCCATCGATGAATATGCCATGAATCTGCGGACCATCGGCAGCGAGTTTTTTGGTTATGCAGGGGTTCTTTGGATCGTTCGCATTATCTTAATTGTTGCGGTCGTTCTACACATATCCTTAGTGATTGACCTGGCCATACGCAGTCGCCGGGCGAGACCCATTAAATACAAGCACCGCCCAAAGAGAATCATGGCCTCCATCGCATCACGCCTCATGATGGTCTCTGGCTTGCTGTTGCTGATTTACATTCCCCTGCACATCTTAGAATTCACCACTGGCACGATTGTATTCGGAAGCTATAGCCAGTGGACGGTCTACCACAATCTCCACAGCGCCTTCTCTATGGAATACTGGTACGTACCACTGTTTTACATCATCGTCATGGTCTGTCTTGGCTTACACCTTTACCATGGCGCGTGGAGTGTCTTCCAATCATTAGGCTGGGATTCCCCAGATCGCAATCGTGGTTTTCGTTGGCTGGCGATGGTGATTGCCATCGTGGTTGCCGGCGGCTTTATTTCCGTACCCGTACTCTTTTGGTCTGGCGCGATGCCAGAACCCACCACCCTGAACACCACCACGCTTGAAGACGTAGCAACAGAGAGGTCGAACGCTACGCCATCAAACGTCAGCACACAGCAGTAGACTAGGCAACTGATTATGGAACTTGATGCCAAGATCCCCCCAGGCCCGATTGAACACAAGTGGGAACGCCACTGTGATCACATTCGGCTCAATGGCCCACGAAATCGGTCTAGTTATAAAGTCATCGTGGTAGGCAGTGGCTTGGCTGGCGCTTCGGCAGCTTCATCGATGGCCGCTATGGGTTATGACATCGAATGCTTTTGTTTTCAAGATTCGCCCCGACGCGCCCACAGTATTGCCGCTCAAGGAGGCATTAACGCCTCGAAAGATTACCGCAATGATGGCGACTCAACCTACCGCCTCTTCTATGACACCCAGAAGGGTGGCGACTACAGATCGCGCGAAGCCAATGTATGGCGCCTCGCACAACTCAGTACAGGCATCATTGATCAGGCTGTTTCGCAAGGAGTCCCCTTCGCTCGTGAGTATGGTGGCATGCTGGCCAATCGCTCCTTTGGTGGCGTCTTGGTTGAGCGCACTTTTTATTGCCGAGGGGAAACTGGACAACAGCTGCTGCTGGGTGGTTATTCGGCGCTGGAACGACAAATTGCCTTAGGCAAAGTCAAAATGCACACACGGCATGAGATGCTTGATCTGGTGGTGATTGATGGACGCGCCAGAGGCATCATTGCCCGCAATCTTATTACGGGCGAAATCACTGCCCATGCCGCTGATGCCGTGGTCTTGGCCTCGGGCGGTT
>CALCOW010000443.1 GCA_937899935.1 uncultured Phycisphaerae bacterium | reverse complement strand
GGAGATCCGATGGCTGAAACATGATCAGAGCACCGATTCACTAGTGGTCGAGTTCGTACAATTTCCAGACACCTGGAGCGAAGGTGCAAAACTCCTTGCGGATGAAGAGTACGCACCCAATCAAAATTGGACCAGCGTCCGGACCTCATACCACCAACAGGGCTTGGTCTTTAAGCGTGTTCTATCTGATGAGGTTGCTGGCCTCACCATGAACATCAGTAGTAATGATTTTCCAGAAGAGGCCAAACAAGTTCTTGTCCGCTTGGCGTTCAAAACAAGTGATGGACCTTATGAAGTTGCAGCATCAGCTGCCATTCGTATTCACACACCTCCAGAGGTGTTGCCATGATGACCTCTATTTGTGACATGCAATTTGGACGTCGAGATACCTCTTCGCGTCGTGGTGTGGCAATGCTCTTGGTCATCATGAGTTTAATGATTGCCTCGACACTGACTTTTTCTTACTTAGCGAGCCAAGACAATTCAGCGATCATCGGCCAAAACGTGACGGCGGCGGCCCAAGCTCGTTGGACCGCTGATGCGGGAATAGAAATGGCTGCTGCCATTCTTGAAACCGATGTTGACTGGCGGCAAGGGCATGACAACGGACAACTCGCGGCCAACTTTCCGCTTGGTACGGGTCACGTGTCAATCAATGTGCGTGATATCGAGACAGACGACCTGCCCAATCAACATACAACCCATGTTGAAATTACAGCAACCGCAACCGTCAACAATATCAGTCAAACAGCATCTGCAATCGCCAGCGTTCATGATGCGAGCGATGGTAGTGTTGATGTAGATCTCAGTGAGTTTGTTGTGTTCTCTTCTGAGCAGATTGACCTTGGTGATCAAACCACGCTTACACGCTGGTCTGGTTCACCGCTGGCATCGCTTGGAAGACGCATCAAATTAGGAACAAGAGCAAGCAGCGCGATGAGCGTGCAAATCGGTCAAGAAGCCGCTGCCATTGATGCCACCTTGTTCTACGCTCAAGGCGCCTCTGGTGGACTGCTCTATTCACAGCAAGAGCAACCAATCGCTACATCCTTGATTAAAGACAAGATCCCCATGCCACCCTCACCGGATCCAGGAATACTGGCACCGAGTGAAGCCGAGGGCGCGACTGATGTAACACTCAGTAGCTTCTGGGCTCGACAAGAGCCACCTCGAAGCATGATGAATTTCAAAATGAGGCGGTTCTCCCGTGGCAAACTGGTCTCTGGAACATACACCATTGCAGACAAATGCCATCTTCGAGCCGGTGCCAACTTACTCATAAAAGGTGACGTGAACCTCATCATATGTGGCAAACTCACGATGCAGTTGAGCGCTATCGAGCTTGCTCCCAATGCATCATTGCGAATCTTTGTAGGACGAGGCGTGTCCATTCATAATTCGTTTGTGGGGCAAAAGAGACTGAATGACATCTTCAATGTCACAGGCGCCGCGGATTGGATCGACCCAAATAGAATTGAGTTTTTTGCTCTTCCTGATGCGCATTTGGGTGAGCCATGGCGCATTACTGGTGTTTCTGTCATTAAGGCAAGTATTTATGCGCCTGGTGCAGACTTCGAAATGTTTGGGTTCAGTGCACTGTATGGACGTATTGCCGCTCGCAAA
>CALCOW010000442.1 GCA_937899935.1 uncultured Phycisphaerae bacterium | reverse complement strand
GAATGGGAAAAACCATTCTGATCAGTTCTCACATACTTCACGAGCTCGCTGAACTCTGTTCTTCGGTAGGTATCATCGAACAAGGAAAGTTGATTTACTCAGGTAGCGTACAAGACATCATGGCACAAGCTGCTTTAGGAACAGTCGTCCACATTACGGTTCGAGATCGCGCACAAGAAGCAGCGAAATTACTTGTCGGTGTCGACGGGATCACCAAAGTCGATCTCAGTCGGCAAAATGGGCAACCGCGTATTGATGTCACTATTGATCCTGAGAGCGGGCTCGATACATCAGACCTCCCGAACCGGCTCATTGCCCAAGGATTCAGGTTGATTGCAATGCAACCGGAACAAGTCAATCTTGAAACTGCATTTATGCGACTCACCAAAGGCCTTGTTTCATGAGCCTTCGCATCGCCGTCATTGCGGACAAAGATCACCCGAATGTCCCTGACATCTTCTCGGGTGTTCATGAGATCGTTGGCAATCATGCTGAACTCATTGACTGCCCAACCAACCACAAATCGTCTTTGCCTGAGGGAATTGATCGTGCCATTGTCATTGGCGGTGATGGAACAATGATCTCACAAATCCGGCGACTGGCTGGCAGGGACATTCCATTAATTGGCGTCAACAGTGGACGGCTTGGCTTTCTCACTCAATTTGATCTCACTTCGTTAGAAGAGAATCTCGAGAGTGCCATCGGCCCTCACCCAGCACTAAGCTCTCCGATGTTGTTATCCATCAACGTGGTGCTGCCAGATCAAGATGTCATTGGCCCACTGATTGCTGCCAACGATTGTGTTATTCATAGTGGACCGCCTTTTAGTGTGATTCAGATTGGCCTTGCTGTAGATGAAGCAAAAGGTCCCGTCATGGCAGGCGATGGATTGGTCATCGCCACACCAATTGGCTCGACTGCGCACAATCTCTCGGCTGGTGGTGCTATTGTCCAACAAACGCTCGATGCCTTTGCACTGACACCTTTGAGTGCTCATACGTTGTCGTATCGCCCCATTGTCCTCAATGCGGACCAGACATTGCAATGTACCGTGCACCGCGCCAATCCGGGCAGCACACTTGTCATTGACGGACAAGTCCAGGTGCCACTTACAACGAAGGCCCAAATTAAAGTGGCTCGACATACGGAGCGTACATCGCTTGTGCTCAATCCAGCGTCTCATTACTGGAGGACGCTCCAAGAGAAACTGGGCTGGGCGCATCTACCACTTGATCCTCGACAACGAATGAGTTGAGAGAGAAAAGAGATGGATGGACCTTTTCTGTTTTTTGGTGTCGCTGCTTGCATCATTGGCTTGTTCATCATTTTTGTCATGATTGTCGCCAGCAGAGCGGCGGCTGAACGAGCCGCAAATCGTTCAAAAGAACTTGCTCAGTTGGCTAGCGAACTTGGGTTTGCATTTGACCCTTCTTTCGATGAAACCATGAGCAAGAACTACAGTCACTTTGGCCAATTTAATGAAGGTGACAACCGAGTTGCTTACAACACGTTGACAGGCTCATTGACCATAGAAGGGCAAGAATTCTTAACGCGCATTGGTGACTATACGTATACGGTTACCCGTTCCAACGGAGGTAAATCCGGGGGATCAACCACAACCACCTATCGTTTGACCTATCTCATCCTAAAGCTGCCCTTTATTGATGTGCCCGATACCATCATTCGGCATGAGAGCATCTTCGATAAAATTGGCGCTGCATTGGGATTTGATGATATTGACTTCGAGTCAAGTGAATTCAGCCGAAAGTTCTTCGTCAAGGGCAAGAATAGGCAATTCACATACGGCCTCATCCATCAGGGCATGATGGAGTACTTTTTGACAGGTCCGTTCACCCCAGTTGAGATTGAGTCGGGTGACTGCTTGATACACGACGGCGATACCACCTGGTCTGTCCCCGAGATCAGGGAAAAAATTGCCTTTGCCAAGGGCTTTATTCAGCGATGGCCCAGTGATTTGCTGGACGACGTTTACAACCGTACCTAACGATGAGCAGTTCTGCTGTTACCATGACTCACCATGATTGACCTCAAGGCACTCAGAGCTAATCCCGAACTTTTTCAGAAGGCTGTCCAACTCAAGGGAATGGATGTAGATGTCGCTCGTCTCCTGAAACTTGATGAACAGCGACGTGAACTGATGGCCCGCCAAGAGGCTGCTCGCAGTGAGCAAAAGAAACTTGGCAAAGAAGTAGGCCCTCAACTTGGCAAGCTCAAAGGCCAACTCAAGTCTGCAACGGAAGAGCAGCAAAAGGAACTTACTGCTCAGGTCCAGGTGCTTGAGTCGAAACCCGCCGCTCTCAAGCAAGAGATTCATGAGCTTGATGAAAAACTCAAAGTGCTTGAGCCGGAATGGCGACATCTTTGGTTGTGCCTTCCACAGCCACCCGATAGTGATGTGCCAATCGGTGCATCAGCGGACGACAATGTCGAACTGCGCCATTGGCATCCCTCTTGGTTTGACCCAAAGCGAAGTTTTGCAGACAACAAAGGTTTTGAGCCCAAAAGCCATATTGAACTCGTTAAGAAACTTGGACTTGCTGATTTCGAGCGAGGCGTCAAGATTGCTGGCTCGCGCAGCTACGTCTTGACTGGCGCGGTTATGCGTTTACATCAGGCAGTCCTGCAACTAGCACTCCAATACATCACTGAAGAACATGGTTTCCAACCAGTGTCGGTTCCCGTCATCGTGCGAGAGCAGACCATGGAAGGCACTGCATTTTTCCCACATGGCAAAGATCAGGCGTATCTCGTCGATGAGCAACATCGTGGTGGCACGCATGATCTTTGGCTAACGGGGACCGGTGAAGTTTCACTTATGTCGCTCCATGCTGATGAAATTCTAGATGTTGACCAGCTTCCGCTGAAGTATGCCACGTGCTCAACCTGTTTCCGCCGAGAGGCTGGTGCTGCTGGGAAAGACACCGCTGGACTGTATCGAATTCATCAGTTCGACAAGGTTGAACAAGTGGTGATCTGTAAAGCAGACGAAGAAGAATCAAGAATGTGGCACGAGAAAATGATTGGTAGCGTTGAATCACTGCTGCAAAAACTTGAGATACCCTACCGATTGCTTCAGTGCTGCACGGGTGATCTAGGACCAAAAAATGCTGACATGATTGATATTGAATGTTGGATGCCGTCACGAGGTGAGGAAGACGCTGAAGGCAATCCTTCTGGTCAGTTGGGAGAAACCCATTCGGCTTCACGGCTGTATGACTACCAATGTCGAAGACTTAACATTCGCTACAACGATTCAGATAAAAGAGCCATTTGCCATTCGTTGAATAACACCGTGATCGCCAGCCCTCGTATCTTGATACCCATACTTGAGCTCTACCAGAATCCAGATGGTTCCATTTCTATTCCAACTGTCTTGCAACCATTTATGCAAGGCCAAAAAGTCATCGCCTAAGCCACTACTCCGCATATGAGAGCCAAACTTCGTGAGCTGTCACATGGAGTTCTAGACCACCCTCCCAAGTAAAGGTCCTTGGCCGCTTTTGATGATCTGTGATTGCATCAGAAGAGGGAATTAAGTGACGCTGAGAAATACTATCTGCGGCAGCACCCAAATACAGTGCCGCACGATGAAGACCCATGGCAATCAAAACGCGAGGTTGATTGGCTAGTTTCTTGCGATCCCATCGCGTCATTTGTGGAGAACCAAAGAGCGTGGCCACCTTTTCTTCCAGAGCGCCTGCCGCTTCTTCGAGAATTTCAGAAGTCATCGAAGCTCGCCGGACCGCCCCAGGCCAGATTGACTCGAACACTGGTGTGACCTCTCGGCGCACGCGAATGCGGGGGCTGGTTGGATCAACATTACTCGCATCTTCAAACCAGGAGATCTCTGCCACCTGACAAAACTCACAAAGTGATTTGTGATCAAGATGCAAGAGAGGTCGAATCAACTCGATCGTACCCCCCTTGGTCTGTACGAGAGGGCGTCTTTGGGGCATGCCACAGATACCAGAGGCCCCTGCCCCTCTGGCCAACGACATAAGCATTGTCTCAAATTGATCATCCGCATGATGGGCTGTCAGAACGAAACTCGCATCAATGCCAATCGCCTCATCAGCCAGAGCTTGGTATCGAAGATCACGAGCTGCGGCCGCAAGGCTTCCAGCCGCCTCGCCAGGCGCAATATTCACACAACAAAAAGGCATACCCAGCTGTGTAGCCAAAACTTCAACAGCCTCAGCCTCCTGGTCTGCTTCCGGTCTCAAGTGATGATGAACATACACCACGAGGGGCTCGATCGCCTGAGAACGCTTGCGCCGGCCGACAATCACGCTTGCCGCCAGCAGCAAGGCCGTCGAATCTGCCCCCCCGCTGCAGGCAATGACCGCCTGCCCTAAGTCAATTTTCAGACGGTTCAAGGCAGCATCAAGCTCATGGACCACCCGATGACGACGGGCTTCCAGTGGAAGTTGAGAACATGTGTCCGAGTGCGGTGTCATCTCACAGATGGTACTCTCCGGCTGCAGTCAAATCACCGGTTCCTCCGATATGTCTTAAGGAAAAGACCCGTTTCATTCGTCAGGAGGCATGGATGCCGCAGTCCTATGATGAAATAAGCACTGACACTTGGCCCTCAACAGGGCTTCAAGAATCGAACTCTTCGATCAATGATTTTGCTCAGGAAACAATTCTCAGTGGCCTGAATGTCGGACCAGAGATTGCTGCAGAATTACAGCTTGAGCTCGATCCCAATACGTCTGCCATCGCACCAGCACAGAAACTTGGACTTCCGGAATTTATGTTGCTGGCTGGTGTCGTTCTTTTACTGGGTGTAGGGCTCCTTTGCCTCTGGCAAGTTCGAGGACGAATCGCTCGTCGTAAACAAGCCACGCCTCCACCACGGAAGCAGATCACCGCAATCAAGATGAGGCAGCAAGAACAAACTGCTGATGCAGCCATGCAAGGCGAACTACATGGGCTGGCACAAAAACTTTGTACACAAATGACGAATAGAGCAAAGCATCTCGAACTTCTATTAGATAGAGCCGACCAGCGAATTGAAGAACTCACCAAGCAACTTACATTAATAAAAGATCAGTCACTCATAAGCAATGAAATGAGCGATGATCACCCGACTCCTAGTACACCACCTGATCCCGTACTAGATCCACTTTCTCAAAGTGTCCATGACTTAGCTGATAGTGGTCAGAGTGCGATTCAGATTGCTCAGTCTCTCGACGAACAAGTCGGAAAAGTGGAACTTATTTTAGCTCTTCGCAATACGACAACAACAGCAACTGGGTTACTTGGCTAGAGGTCCGCTACTCGACAATCAATATCTGCATTTGATGTTCTGATGTGAGACGCCTGCCCTGCTTGATCCATTGTGATGCGCTTGGTGGATGGTCCGTCCTCGACACGTCGAACAGCATTTGCCGAGTCGATCAGTTTGATCGAAGCATTGGTCGTTTCTGCAAGGATGGTTCCCGCAAACTGAGGACCAATCTCAAACTCGATGGGCGCGTTACTAGTCTCAAGGAAAATTGGGCCATGCTGACCGGGAGCAAGCTCAAGGCCAATACTGGCGTTGGTCGCCTTGATATGTGGTTGTCCAACAAGATCTTTCACCTGAACCAGACCATTCGTCGTCTGCACAATAAGTTCACCGACCTGGCCATTAACCATGACCGAGCCATTCGAGGTGGCCAGACGAGCGTCACCCTTGTGATCAGTCACCGCAATCGAACCTTGTCTGTTATGAATGGTCAATCTGCCTTGAGTTCCATGAGTCACAACCGACCCATGGGTTGTTTCAATGGTAAGCCCATTCAAATCTGGAACATGAACGATTAAGTTCATGCCATCGTCCGGGTGATCCGTACCCGCAAAGGCTGCCTGCAACAAGACATGGCCTTCTCTTGACCAGTCCTGACTCAAACTGGTCAAGCCCGCCCTGTAAGCTGCATGTGATTCTTCACCTGCATGAAGATGTGCTTGCCATACAACCGAAACACTTGTTAAATTTGGATCAGCGACAACAGCGACATCTCCATTGCGTGTACTTACCGTCATCGAGGAAGGAACCGTCTTAAGTGTGAGGCGACCACCATCACTTTGACTCGCACCATTCCGATCGATACAACCCCCCAAGAATAGGGCCATCGCTGTGATCAATGTCGTGATTTTAAACATACGATGCGTCGACCTCTAGTGCTGAAAATCGTAGATAGCTCCCAAAGACAAAATCTTTGTTAGTTCATCGAGTGCGTCTCGTGATCGTGTCAGCAAGCTGGGATCAGCAAGATCTTCCGGCAACATCTCTTCTGGATACCAACGCTCTACCCAAGCCACAAGAGCTGCATGACTTTCGTCATCGAGAATGCAACCCTGGTGCACCGATGCTAACTCATTCTGAGTAAGAACGACGCGTAATCGAAGACACGCAGGACCATTACGCATACTCTGATCAAGGTCAATGTAGTGAGCCTGTGTGATCGCAGAATCATCAGCAATCCACTGATCAACGATGGCTTTGGCTGCTGCATTTTCTTGAACACTCTTGGGTGCCAACAGAGCCATTGTCCCATCAGACAAAGAAACGATCTGAGAATTAAACAAGTATGTTTCAACGGCAGTTTCGACTGGCAATTCATTCTCTTTCACCATAATCGAATGAAAGCCTTCACCCATTTTCTGGGCCAATTGCTCAAGTACTTGCTCTGTATTGATATAGGCCGTCTCATGGCAGATGAAGGTACTGAGATTACCAACACTGATGACATCATTATGAAAAACACCACGATCGATGACATCGGGGCATTGTTGGACAAAGATTACATCATCCACATCAAGTCGATTCTGCCGGGCAACCGCTCGTGATGCTTCATAAGCCTGGCGCGCCGGGAATAATTTGGGTTTGCGTACCGCTGGATCAAAACCAACATGCCCATAAACAAACATATGTAGCCCTCGGCGACCATACTCAGGCGCCAGCCTAGTGTGATTAGCCGCTCCCTCATCACCAACTTGATTGCTGGTCAAGTGAGCTGGATGATGAACGAATACGTCTGGATCAGGCATAATGGCTTGTAACAAACGGCTGGTCTCTCGCGCCTCGATACTACGGTGATAATTCGTTTGTAGATTTGCCACGGATATATGAACGCGACCATCACTCGTGTCAGCGCTCGGTGCGACAGTCGCAGCGTTCGCTGTCCACATAGCGGATGGTGCTGAGCATTGAGCAAGTAAAACCGGGTCTCTCTCAATGGCCCCTTGCAAAACTTCCTCATCGGTGCCGGAGAAACCCCAACGTCGTAGCGCGGTAGTTGATGGCCGTTCTTGCGGTGGCACAATTCCTTGTACAAGGCCAAGGTCCATCACCTTGCGCATCTTTGTCAGTCCTTGGAGCGCCGCTATTTTTGGATGGGCGGTTCGACCCGCGTTCCCCATCGTCGCCAGATTGCCATAAGCCAGGCCAGCATAGTTGTGGGTCGGCCCCACAATTCCATCAAAGTTGACCTCACAGGCTGTCATTTGTGGTCCTTCGTGTCTGAAGACAAAATGAGTTCATTCCCAGCATGGCGTTGGACAATGTCTTTTCACATAGACATCCCCCTGCGATTCCAAGCCCATGCTCATGACTGGGTGGGGGGGGTAAGATCTTAGGCGAAATGGGTTGAAGAGAGGGTCGTGCCGTCAATGTGACCGCTATGGCCTTGCAACAATGTCCCTGTGCAAACTTCTACGGCCTCTCCGCGCAGCAGAATGTCAGCATCACCACCAGGCCAACGCAGAGCGAGCAGGCCGCCAGGGAGGGCTATCCGCATCGATCCAGGCGGAGCACCATATTCGACCACTGCGGCACACACCGCTGCGGCACCAGTGCCACACGCCTGGGTCAGACCGCTGCCCCGCTCCCATGTCACCATTCGCAAAGGGGCTGGGATCTCAGAAGTGCCGCGAGGCAACTCAACCGCATGCGCGTTAATCCGATCAGGAAAGGCTGGGTGATTTTCGATGAGCGGGCCAGCCGATGTCATGTCAAATGAATCAAGGTCTTGGACAAAGAGAATGGCATGGGGATTACCAACGGACACTAAACTTAGGTTCGGCAGATGTGGATAAGGCTCAGAGGTGAGTGGGTCTAACAATCGCACCATGCCATCTGGTTGGATCTGCACAGACGCATCATTGATATGCACCGCATCGACGCCAAATTGCGGCACTCCCATTTCCACCTCAACTTCTTGAATAAGATTCTCTTTGTCTGGCTCATACCAAACCCGCCTGTGCCCTGCCGGTGTTGAGAAAGTCATCGGATTGGCTTTACAAAGGCCTCGCTCGTAGACGAATTTACAAGCGCAGCGGATACCATTGCCACACATTTCGGCCTCACTACCATCAGCATTGTAGATATGCATACTCACATGCGATGAATCGTCACGAGCAGGACCAACTGTGATAAGTCCGTCTGAACCAATGCCTCGATTACGATCACTGACAGTCACTGCGAGCATTTCCGGTGAATGCAACTCTTCTTCAAATGTTGACATGAAAATGTAACAATTACCGAGACCATGCATTTTTGTAAAAGCTCGCATCACGGCGTTCCTCCAGCGAACACAACGGTGCTATGAACGATCTCTGTCGGCGGCGTTTGATCGATACCAAGACCCCATATAAGACGCAACGCAACCGCCACCAATAGAACTGTGATCGCCACTAACTTAATTCTTCTTACCGTTCGATCAATTGGCAGCGATTTCACCCGCTTGCCCACCAAAAATTCTAAGTAATTTTGTCTCCAAGAAATTGATCCATGTCGCCAACTCTTCTTATTTGGATTCAATGAATGAAAATCAGCAATACGCGCCAGTGCAGTGGCCATCGGCACAACTGCCACTTCCTTAATTTGGCCATCTCCGTCATTAAACTCATCAACATGTAGCGCAAAGTGTTGTGCTGCAAAGGTATCTGCCTGGCGTTCGAAACGACGTGAGATCCAGCCAAAAGAAATCAGAATCACAATTAAGGCCCCAATGAGGAGACCGACTTGGGTACCAGATGTTCCCCAACCAGCAACCTCTTGAACATCGGTTCCGTATGCGATGACTGAAGGCTCTGGTAACACCCAGCGCATCAATCCAAGACTGACCAAGTCGAGCACCATCGCAATCGCGAGAAAGCAAACGAGAAACCAGGGAATGTGCCGACGGCGAACATGTCCAATCTCATGAGCCATAACGGCAAGCACTTGCGGACGGTTTAGTACCTCCAACAATGTATCGGTGAGCATGATGTACCGGAGTGGCGCCACAATACCCATAACCGCGGCATTGATCATATTGCCGCCAGTCTGCCACAACATAATGTCACGAACTTGCACATGATGAGTCTGACAAAGCGCCTCGAGATCCGTACGCAACTCGCCTTCGGGAAGTGGCTTGAGACCCAAAATGAACTTGGCGCAAAGTGGGCTAAACACAAAAATGATTGCCGCAACGACGATCGTGACCGCATCGATGATCCATGATGCTGCCCATGTTTGAGGGGCCAAGAATTGCTCAATGATCTCACTTGCCGTGAGAATCAGTAGCAAAGGCACCAATAAAAGCAAAAGGTTAATACGTAGCTGCCACAAAACATAAGTGCCGCGGCTTGGCAACGCACTCACAAGGCCACCACTATCCAGCTGCCTTAAAAGAACTGCTTCACGCAAACGGCGCTCAACCGGATACCAGCAATACCATAAGACAACCATGGCACTGATCGGCACGATGAGCACCACGATCTCATCAAGCAAAATGAGATCACCCGTTACGCTACGTACGGCCGTCAACCATTGAAACATGACAACCGCCACCATGAAAAATACCAGAATACTCGAGCGGGCCAGTCGCATAACCCGTTCGCCAAGACGCAGCGCCTTGATTGATCCGTGGCGATCCATAGCGCGTCGAACCATGGCGATGATGGTCGCGGCGAGTAGCAGAATAATGATCGTTGGAATCACCGCCACTGCCACGGCAAACCAACCAGTGACGGGAGCGGCCTCCATTGACATTTCAAGACCGCCGTCGACCGCCAGAACAATGGCTACCAGAAGCACAGGAAAGAGCTGCATGATTGCTCCGCAAACACAAAGGCCAGGAATCTGGCCTATGGACGGTGAATGACGCCCAGATCAACAACGACATCACTATGTCGATAGAAATCTACATTGAGTGTGTCTTTATCAACGAACGTCAGGACCAGACAATTCGTTCGAGTGTTATCCGCATAGTTTAAATCACCATGACCAGGGCCAGCAAATTCCCTGTTGTCATTCCGCTGCACATGAAAATGAAAGTGAAATGGTGCGGTATATCCGGCATCAAACAGCTCCTGAGAAGCGATAAACATCTCATCGTGTCGCCGGTTTCGTGGCGTAAATTCCAAAATCTCATATCGCCCTTCAGTGTCAAGATTGATCACGCCACCATATTCGGTAGTTTCATCAACTTGATCCCGATCAGCATAATCAAACATGTGGGAGACAACTTCGGGTACCGCCATGGCTTGAATCGCAATGTGCATCGCTGCCAGATCACCCCAGTTTATTTTCTGTGAGAACTCACTGAGACGCTGCGGAGAATCACCACGAAATCCCTTGAAGGTCCTCGAATAGCCGTAGTGTTTACGCTGCTCTAATTGCTGGGACAAAGAGCTATAGAGAGACGTTGTATCTTCAACCAATAGTTCCGGCTGATGTCGTGCTGCAGCAACCACAATTGGCAAGGTTCGCAGTTCCAGATTCGCACGCACTGACTTCGGCATCAGTTTGGATGCCCCAGATGCTTCCTTCCAGAAAAGTGATCGGGAGGGCTCTCGCAATTTTCGCATCCAGAGAATTTCCTCACGATTTCGCGGCAATATGCCCAGATCATTCGCGCCTGCTTGCAAATCAATCAACATGCCATCGTCACTGTCATCCGGCAATGGCTGCGCCACCAGTTCAACAAGCTTTTCACGTTGACCCAATCGATGAAGTAATGTCCAGCATCGCTCTCGTAATCCTCGCTCGCGAACCGTACTTGACGACTTAAACATTTCGAAAACCACGTCGATGACGTGATCTTCTCCATGCAATCCCACAAGTGCGAGATACTCGGGACGAGTCTCTTCATCTGGTCCCCAGACCTGCGCCTCGCGGGACCAACTACTGACAAGTGCAGGACTCAGATCCTGCCAGCCTCGCTCTTCTATCAATTGGCAGAGTATCTCAAGCCAGGTAATCGTCGTCATACGTGGCAGTTGTTGTCGGATGGTACGCTTCAGGCCCACAAGATCATTCTGCTCAAGTCGGTCAAATGCCGCTCTACGCGTATCAATCGCAAATCCGACCTTCCATATCATCCGATGAAGCGCTTCGTTGTACGCCTTGTTATCAGGTGTCGAATCAAGCTGCGCCATGGCATCTTCATGATCGTATGGAGACCGATCTGAAGTCCGCAGTACTTTGACTGGATCACTGAAAGTCTTCGGACCACAACCTGCCAAAGCAAGAATGACGAATCCGATAGCGAGCCCTTGATAAGAGCACCCCGGCCAGTGAGAAGGCTTCCATGCTGTGAACCCGACCATACCTGTAGTGTAACGCTGTAAATCGAAAGTGGCCCTTTGTATTCTTCAGCACTATGATGCCCAGACAGGTTATTGGAGAAGCAACGAATGAACGCCGCATCAAAAGAAGAGCCTAGTGCTCAATCACCAGGCGAGCTGCGACAATCCGTCGAACATGTGCTGGAGTTGATTCGCCCCGCAGTCCAGGCTGATGGGGGTGATTTCGATCTGATTGACGTCCGCGCTGATGGTGTGGTTGAAATCCGCTTCAAGGCGGCCTGCGTGGACTGCCCCAGCCGATCCAGCACCCTTCATGGCGGGATTGAGCGGAATCTCAAGAACCTCATTCCTGGCGTAAAATCTGTGATTGCGGTTGATTAGAGACGCAATTTTCCGAATTCGGGCTTGAACATGCCATGGGTACTTTGGATCTAGCGGCTTGTCGTGTACTCTATGCGTTGGTGGACTGGCGCATGATCGCGCCAGGCAGTTTACGGGCAGGAGGTCCGTCGTATGCTCGTCATAACACGACGCGAAGGGGAAGAGGTGGTGATTGGAGACCCGTCAAGCCCGGTTGGGGTGGTACGGATTGCTTCAATCAAGGGTGACCGAATCAGACTAGCCTTTGATTTTCCTCGCGAAATAGAGGTTCATCGACGCGAAGTCGCTGATCAGATCTTGGCTGATAAGCCCAATGTCGTTGGGTCGATCAGGCCCGCAACTGGCGGCAGCTAAGACAACCCGACATTCTTCAATGCAGTCAGCGATTGAGCTATCGGTGTATCAACAAAAAGCTGAAGCCGACGGGAACACCTCCTGCTGAGATGGATCGCTTCAGCTAATCATGCTGTGCAGCACCCGAGCCAGCCCTACTGTGAAGCCCATAGTTATCGGCCAATTAGAGAAAGACGCCATTTAGATCATGGAAATCGCTATTTTTCTAGCGAAGTGTTGCGAAGTGGGGCATAGTGGGTTAATATCCCAGTTATTCAATGATAGTAACGAGAGGCCTAATGCGTGCTCTTCACAGGACAGTACGAACACAACCTCGATGCCAAGCATCGCCTGGCGATCCCATCCGACATTCGTGCTGCGCTGGATCCAGCTCGGCACGGAACGGGTTTCTACTTAGCCCCAGGCCCCAACGACGCTCCCTGGCTCTGGCCTCAACGCATTTTCGAAGCGATGGCAGGGGCACTCGAACAATCACTGCTACCAACCGAAGAACAGATGCTCTACGAGCAACTGCTCTTTTCCCAAGCAACCCATTTAGAAATCGACTCGACCAACCGCATCCGGCTTCCCCAAAGACTGGTCGATCGCTTCAAGCTGGGTCCTGCAATCATGATTCTGGGGGTCAAAGATCATCTCGAACTACACAACCCTGCAACCTGGCAAAAGCAACTCGAACAACAGCTTGGCCAGCAGCGAAGCATCATGCTTCGCGCCCGGGAGGCGCTACGTCAGCAGCAACCCGGTTCTGAAACCAACGAATCTTGAGCCCTAACCGGCTTCAGATTCTTTTCGTGTGAGATTAGCTCCGTTCGTACCCACCACCCGAACGGGGCGCGGGACAAGCGGGCAAGGACGCCCGACAGCATACACCGGCCAAGGATGGCCGGTGCTCCCGTTCCGCTTCCTTACACGACGCTGGCTGTGCCAGCACCGTGTCCCTGTGATAAGGCCTCTATCAGGCCGATTCACGGGACAAGGGGGTATTCAAAAACGAAGAACTCCTTCCCTTTCGCTCGTGACATGCCCACCACATGTCACGAGCCTTTCAT
>CALCOW010000441.1 GCA_937899935.1 uncultured Phycisphaerae bacterium | reverse complement strand
CTCATGCCCAAGAAGTCGATCGTGGCCCTCGGCATAACTGGGATGTCGAGATGGATGGCTACCGAACACTGCTGCCTCGTTTTGTCGCAGAGTTTGGCCATCAGTCACCACCAAACTTAGCGACGCTTCAAGAAGCAATCGACGATCAGCCGCACCGGATGAACCACCATTGGATGCAACATCGCCAGCGCGCTGCAGGCGGAAATGCCACCCGTTACGAAAAACCAATGGCGCTGGTCTTTTCTGAAACAGATGATTTCTATCTCTGGCATGGTCGAGCTCAAGCGCTGCAGGCTCGATCGGTCAGCTTGGGTTTGAGTTGGAACCGCTGCCACAAGCAACACTGTGGTGGCTTCTTGTTTTGGCAACTCAATGATTGCTGGGCAGGGCACTCATGGTCGGCGATCGATGTCGCTGGTCGCCTTAAACCACTGTGGTATGCCGTGCGACGTGTGCTGGCCCCGCGCACACTTGCGATTCACCCCGTCAATGGACAGCCCGTGCTCTTTGCGATCAACGATGACGATGAAGCATGGTCTTTGAACTGCACTGGGTATCGACTCGATTTTGATGGAAGCAAGCTTGAGACTGGATCCATCGCAACACGATTAGCACCGCGCACCGCTGAACCCATTGCCGCACTCAATGCACTGATCGGCACACCAGCTGATCCAAGCCATGAAGTGCTGGTCGTGGAGGGTGATGGTCAACAAGCCACGTGGTTCTTTAAGCCAGACCAAGAGCTTGCGTATCCTGAAATCGACTTTGAGGCCACGGTCGAACAGACGAATGCGGGCACACTGCTGTGGATTAAAGCCCATACATTGATTCGTGACCTCATCTTGCGCGTTGATCTCCTTGATCCCCTGGCAACTTGTAGTGAACAGCTCGTGACCCTACTGCCTGGTCAATCACACACCTTCGCAATCACCAGTGAACGCACACTCGATCTCGACCAACTCACCACAGCGCCAGTCTTCTGGCATGCTCAGATGTCGTAAAAGAATTGCTACTCTTTGACGCCCTGTGTAGCGATACCTTCGATCAAGGAACGCTGGAAGAGCAAGAAGAGCACCAACACGGGAATAATGATCATGGCGCTTGCAGCCATGATGAGATTCCATGGGGTGCCACCATGTTGAGACTGGAACATATACAAACCCAGAGCCAAGGTGTATTGGTGTTCGTGGTTCAAGAAAATCAGTGGTCCCACGAAATCATTCCAGCAGAAGATGAATTGAAGTAAGGCGACCACCGCGAGTGCAGGTTTCGCCAGTGGTAGGGTAATACGCCAGAACACACCGGCATGGGAACAACCATCAAGCATGGCGGCCTCATCGAGTTCGCGCGGAATACCCATAAAGAACTGACGCAACAAAAAGATGCTGAACGCGCCGCCAAAGAATGAAGGCAGCCATAAGGGAAGAAAGGTGCCGATGAGACCGATTTGCTTAAACAGCAAATAGAGTGGCGCCATTAATACTGGAAAGGGAATCATCATCGTGGCAAGGACCAATCCGAAGATGATGTTGCGACCACGCCAACGCACACGTGAAAAACCATAGGCAATAATCGCGCTCGAGATCACCATCCCAATGACACTGAGGATGGCAATGATCAAACTGTTCTTGAGATACAAAGGGAAATCAGCCTGTGAGGTTTCAACCACACCCGCGTAATTGTCTTTTGTAAAGCCCCAGAGGCCTGCCCAATATTCACCACTGAAGTAGCTGTAGACATGCTCCTGGCTGCGCAGTTGGTCGATTTGCTGTTGAAGCTCATCGCTTTGCTGCTGGTTCTCAGTGGTCGACCGCTTAAGCTCTAACTGGGAAATCGCGCGACGCCGAGCCAGCGTCTCTTGCTCCATGAGCTCAAGCTGCAAAGCAAGATCAGCATCACCAGGCATGCCAGTCTGTTCTACTTGCTGGGCATGTTGCCGAAGCCGATCAAGGGCTGTGACCCGTGGAAGGATCGACTGGTCAGTGGAAAGAACCTGATCGGTTGGCTTCAGTGATGTCGCACCAACCCAAATAATTGGCAAGAGAAATGCCAAGCAAACAATCATTAAGCCGCACACAATCGCCCAGCGACTGAGAAAACTCAGTGAGCCGGCTCGGCCGTCGCCAGGTGATGCACGGTTTGTGTCTTGACTGTGTTTCATGCGGCTCGATAGTGAACAAACTTCCGTGCGAGAAGGAACATTCCGCCAGTCAAGATGACGATGGCTAAGAACTGGATCCATGCCATAGCGCTGGCGTATCCCATGCGACCAAAGACAAAAGCATTGTCGTAGAGATACATGGTGTAAAAGAGGGTCGCATCATCTGGACCACCTTTGGTCATGATGTAAGGCACCGCGAACACCTGAATCGACCAGATGATGCCCATCACCACGTTGAAAAGAACCGCTGGGGAAATCATTGGCAAAGTGACATGCCAAAAGCGGCGCATGGGGCTGACACCATCTATTGCTGATGCGTCATAGAGTGCTTGTGGTACATCACGAAGCGCTGCCAAGTAAATAACCATGGCGCCACCGACGTACCACAAGCCCATGATGATCAGCGAGGCCATGGCCCATCCTTCGGCGCCAAGCCAATCTGGCGTCGGCAAGCCCATAGCACGCAGAATGACGTTGAAGAGGCCAAACTCATCGTTGTAGAGCCACATCCATCCCAAGGACGCTGCAACCAACGGAACCAGTGTTGGTAGAAACACACAACTGCGGGCCAAACCAATCGCCGGTAGCTTCTGATTGAGTAGCACTGCCAATCCAATCGCCAAGAATGTGCCAAGAACCACACTGAAAAATGCATAGATGGCTGTATTGATAATGCTGCGCCAAAAGCGCGCGTCACCGGCAAGCTCAACGTAATTTTCAACACCGATATAGGCCGGTGGCTCTAAGAGTGAGTATTCCGTCAAACTGTAATACAGACTCATCCCCACTGGCACAGCCAGAAAGATCACGAAACCAATAATCCATGGTGCAATCCAGAGTAAGCCCGTAAGCGTGGTATCACTACTCTTTGATCGCAGTGCTGTGTTCACATTGCCTCTCCTGAAGACTGCCGCTGGTTTTTACGGCGCTGGGCAACATCAATCAACTTCTGTACACGTTGCTGCACCGCCGTCAGTCGCTGTGTAGGGTTGGCACCTTCCCAAATACCCTGGAAGGCTGAAGTCAACAAACTTGCATACTGAGGCCACACGCGCGTTTGCGGCAATATCTGTACCCGAGGACTTTTGGCAATCGCATCATGCACTGCTACATAAGGATTTGGATGCCCTTGACTAAATCCAGGTGAGACCTGAGTCATGGGTGAACTCTTGCAGTGGCCGAGCGCTAGTGTCTCTTGCACATCCGGCCGTTGCATATACCGGAGAAATGTAAATGCCTCTTCTGGGTGTGGGCAGCCACGCGGAATCATAATGACATCTGCTTCAAGCAGACCACGTGGTACCTGGGGATCAGGCAGTCCCTGATCAATAGGAACCGGGCCACATCCGTACTCAAAGCTAGGTGCGAACAAACGAGCAACATTGGCCATCCAAGGGCCTTGAATAATCATCCCAACCTTATTGGCCAGGAAAGGATTCTGGGCGGTGAAGTAACTGCGCCCAAAGCCAGAAGCAAAGCTACGAGCGGCGGCTTGCCCCATCCTCTTAGGATAATCAGCCACCCATTCATACGCCTTAATGTTGGCGGGATCTGTCGCCGTTGCTTGATTCGAAGTTGGGTCATACCAGCGACCATCAAAAAGAACCGGCCAAATATACGGCCACCAATCAGGCACTGTTTGCATGAAACCTGCACGAATCAACTTCCCCTGAGCATCATGCTTGTTCATCTTCGTTGCAAATTCATCAAGTTCAGCAATGGTCTGAGGCGGCTTCTCAGGATCAAGTCCAGCTGTTCGGAACAACTGTTTGTTGTAATACAGCGCCATCGTGTAACACGTATTGACACCGGCCCACTGACGCCCGTTATAGCTCAGTAATTTCCAGATACCGCTGGGATAGTGATGTGCACCCAGTGGATCATTGTCTTTGAACTCATCCAAGGGCATCACTGCGCCCGACTGCGCAAATTGGGAAACGTTGTAACTAAACAAGCCAACCAGATCTGGGGGATCACCACCGCCAATCGCCACCATCGACTTAGCGGCAATATCACTCACTGGTAGACGCCGCACCCAGATGCGATCCTGCATTTGATTAAAACGATCAACCACGGCTTGAACGGCTTGACCTTCGGGGCCAGTCCATTTTTCCCAATAGTCAAGCACCGTTCGATTCTTAGGAATATCAGCAAGGCTGCGCGGACGGTAAGGCCAAACTGCGTAGGTCACACCAGCAGCCGCCATGGCCGCAATGGCGGTTCGCCGACTCACGGTCGCTGTGGTGCGCAGTAAGCTCATGATGAAACCTCATGTGCATGCTACTTGCTCAAGGGCAAAGATAAAACACCAGCCTTTCAAGTCTGCTTTCAAACGATTGCGAAGCAGACATCGCGCTCAATGAGCTCTCAGTGTCACAATCTCAAACGGCTTGAGCGACAGCACCGTTCGATGCGAGGCATGATCGTGGTGTATGGTGCCATCGAGCGGTCGCTCGCATAAATCAACGAGCGTGACATCCCGCACTGGTGCCTGCCACAGAACTTCAAGCTGAACTGAACGACCTCTTGTCTCGACGAGCCGAAGGATCGTGGCATCACCATCTTCGGCGCTTTTCAGGCAGGCAACTTCAACTGGATCGCCATCTTCAGCATCCAATTTGACGGCCACCGCTGTGGACTTCTTGGCTTGTTTGGTTGGTTGATTTCCTTCAACCCGTCGAAGAATGAGTGGTTCATTCAAGAGAGCCGCCTGCTGATCAACGTTGGCCACCCGCCAATCACCACCATGCGGTAAAAGGCTATAGGTGAATCGATGGACCCCACGGTCAGCGGTGGCATCAGGAAAGTTGGAACCACGTACCAGTGACAATCCCATCACATTCTGATGACAGGAGTGTCCATACACACCGTTGTTGAGAAGCGCCAAGCCCAAGCCATCTTGTGACAAGTCCATCCATCGATGACAACAGAACTCGAAGCGTGCCTTCTGCCACGGACTCTTGCGTTGCGTCATCCGTCGAATATGCCCAAATTGAATATCACATGTCACCCAGCGAGACTGCACCGCCGCCGGCATGAGTGCACGAAGCAATTTCTGTGATTCATTCCAATGTATCTCTGTCTCAATGTCTAAACGCGGGCTCCCTGCATCCAATACGTAGCGTTGCACAATACGGCTCGATTGACCAAAACGCCGCTCGACTCGTAGAGAACCTTGAAGTCGATGTTCGTGCTCTATCTCAAAGGCATGGGGTGCCTCGGTGAGCGGTCGCGGCGCCTCTAAATATGACTCATCTATATCCCAGGCTTCCCAGTACTCTGGCGTATCTTCATAGAGCACCAGTTGGTTCAAAGGAGCCCCAGCCGCACAAAGATCGCCAGAACATACAGGTCCCGTCAGCGAACAAATTTGTCCAACATCATCAAAGGCAACTGACAACAAGCCATTCTCAAGCGTTCGATTGGTGGTCTTGACTGCGGCGCCAGGTGCGTCAACCGATTGATCAATGACGCTGATGCTCATTGGTTCCCGTTCAGGAACATAGACCAGTTCACCCCCAATTGCAGCAACACCCTGCTGACAGTGAGATGTTGCATTGACCACGGCCAATTGTTGGCCCTTGTCTTCGGCCACTAAAGTATCGATCAGCTTTTCAAGCTGGGCGTTGATCACACCTCCCGTTAATGTCGCGACCTGTTCATGGTCCTGATGGGCATCATGATAAACCGACGCAATACTGCTGCCTGGCAAGATATCGTGGAATTGATTGAGTAGGGTCAGTCGCCATGCTTCATCAAGTGAGACGGTGCTATCACGATCGGTCTGACCATTCATTACGAGAAGCCACTCGGCCAATCGAAGGCGCTCTTCGGCTCGTCGATTGGCTTGCTTGAGGCGTCGATGGGTCGTCAGTGTTCCGCGGTGTAGTTCAAGGTAGAGCTCGCCCTCGTGCAATGGAAGTGATGAACGTGATTGCGATTGAGCCTTGAGATCGATTGCAAATGCTCGCATGTCACCAAACTGTACCGCAGGCATCTCAGCCATTTCATTGGCTAGGCCAACTCTGTGAATCATCTCAAGCGTAGGCCCACCACCACCATCACCAAAACCAAATGGCTGTAGATACGGAAGGTCACGCCCACCTGCTTTACTGCGCGCCCGTTGCTGACCGGCTAAGAGACGCTCAGGATCAAGCTTGGCGTTGTAATCATGTCCTGGCGTTTGTTGAGCGAGCACTTGGGTTCCATCAATTCCACGCCACATAAAAGTCATGAAGGGGAAGGTGGTCGTTTGGCTCCATGACAGTTTGTTGGTAATAAAAAGATCAATGCCTGCCAACTTCATAATCTGTGGCAGTGAAGCAGGAAACCCAAATGTGTCTGGCAAGAACAAGAAATCTGGTTGATGCTCTTTGCCAAAGTGTGCTGTATTGAAACGAAGGGCGTGTAAAACTTGTCGAATCAGCGCTTCGCCAGAAGGCACATTACAGTCAGGCTCTATCCACATTGCACCACTAACTTCCCAGCGCCCTTCTTCAATACGTTTGGCGATTTGTCGAAAGAGTTCAGGTGCATCTTCCATGACCCATTGGTACTGCTGCGGTTGGGTTGCCGTAAAACGAAAGTCAGAAGTATCTGGTCGATCCATGAGGCGCAGCACGTTGGCAAACGTACGAAGGCACTTGCGTCTGGTCTCTCGGATTGGCCAAAGCCAAGCGGTATCAATATGAGCATGACCCGATGCGATCACATGAACATCTTTGTTGCCCTGATTGACGGTGCCAAAGGCTGACAAAATCTTTTCGGCCTCCGTCATTTGCTTTGGGTTCAGGCTCGAACCCTTTGATAGCAGCACCTGACATGCCTGATCAATGATCGTTGCAGCGCGTTTGCCCAAAGGGCTGTTGTGGCCAACAGTCTCGAGCGTCAGCCGCACAAACTCAAGGCGATTACGAAGTGCCCACGCCTGCTCGTCGCGTATCGCAAGAGCGCACCGACGAAGACACCCTGGCTGGCTTTCTTCCCATTGTGTTTTGGTTTCATCGCTATCCCACCAAAACGTCGTTGTGCCCAACGCTGCATTGCAAGCCGCTTCGACATAAAGTGAAAGTTCTGTTTTGGCAATCGTTGCGTCTGACAGTTTCGCCCAGTCACGATTGATATCAAAGCCCTGCTGTGGCATGCCATCCTGCCAGAGCATGGCCTCCGTACTACTTGAAAAGCGTAGATACACTGATTGGTTGCATAGCTCACGCGGGATGGTACCGGTGACGTGGAACCAAGCCGTTGACCAGGCTGGTCCCCAGCGTTGGCCTACCTCAATAGGGCGATACGTTTGGACCATCGCCTCTTGGCAGGAAATTGGCTGGTCACACTGGTAGATCGCAACATTCACCGGTGCCATCACCGGCCAAATTGCAGTATCGAGTCTCGACTCGACTTCTTGGCAGACTACCAATCGATCATCATGCGCGTCAGCCACTTGATGTCCTTGTCACCATCGGTGTTAAGTTGTACTTGCCCCTGATTGCATCTCAGCATGCACTGGCACCTGTTCCACAATCTCAAGCCCAAAGGCGCCAAGTCCCGTCATATGTTTTGGCGTATTGGTCAGAATTCGCAGCTTGCTCAGACCCAGATCACGAAGAATCTGCCCGCCAATACCAAACTCTCGATTTTCCATTGGTTGGACCCGCGACGCGATCGAATCATAACGCGTTAAATCAGGTGCGTTGACATCATCATTCTGAGGTCTAGCAATTTGTAAAATACGCTGTCGCAACCCATCGCCTGAAAGCTCAGGTCGCAGATAGATCAGTGCACCGTGGCCGGCTTGTTGAATAACACGCATTGAGGCGTGCAAAGTATCCGCTGTTGGATTGTGAGCCTCATTGAAAACGTCCCCAAGCAAATCGCGGCGGTGCATTCGCACTAAGGTCGGCTCCTCAATCTTCTTTGGGCCACCACTGGGATCGAGTTGCCCTACATCGCCCACACAAAAGGCCAGATGGGGCAGTGGATCGATCACACTTCGAAAAGCAACAAGTGTAAACATGCCTTCCGGCGTATCGACCTGTACACCCTCGCGTGGTGTCATCCGCTCAACAAGGCTCTCCCGCGCCAGCCGATATTCAATCACCTGTTCGACTGAACACATCTTTATCTTGTGTTCGGCGCAGAGAAGTTCGAGATCTGGCATTCTTGCCATCTCTCCATCTGGACGCACAATTTCAATAATCGCGGCGCCTGGCTTCATTCCAGCGAGCTTGCAGAGATCAACCGAGCCCTCCGTTTGACCTGTTCGTACGAGGACACCACCGTTCCGCGCTCTGAGCGGATTAATATGTCCAGGACGCACAAAGTCACTTGGCTGGCTTTCCGGGTCAATAAGTAACTGAATGGTTGCAACACGATCTGCCGCTGATATTCCGGTTCCAACTCCATGCCTAGGATGCCCATCAACACTGACGGTCAAGGGCGTGCCTCTCAGGGAGTCGTTGTTCGACACCTGGGGAGTTAGATGAAGTCGGTCACAGGATGGCTGATCAAGAGCAACGCATAGATAACCACCGCCAACACGGGTCATGAAATTGATGAGCCCGATATCGACTTTTTCCGCAGCGCATACAAAATCACCCTCGTTCTCGCGGTTTTCATCATCCACAAGAACAATCAACTTGCCTTCACGCAGATCGTCGAGGATTTCGGGAATAGAGCTCAGGGACATGAGCCACGTATTGTAGTCGGGCCACAGAGCAATGTGCTATCAGCCTTCGGCAATACAGCAAAACCGATCTTCTGGTCAATGAGCAGCCTGCCGTCAACTAGCGGCTGGCTCTCCGATCATTGCGACGCACAGCAGAAAAGCCATGTGCTCGACCTGATGTACGACCGATCGGTATGACTTCCCGCCCCGTGGTCGCGGCACTGTGATTCCAGTGGGAAGTGACCTTGGGTCTTCGCTTACTCTTGCTCAGTGGTGTTTTTCGATCTCGATCCATTCATATTCTCCTCGATTATGGACATAAGGGTGGTATTCGCATCTGGGATATTGCCCATCTCCACCTGTGTCTCCATCAAGGTCATCAACATGGCATTGCGGCACGCCCGCTGCCACTTCATTTGGTTTTGATCCTGCGTCATATCCAAGAGTTTCCGAACCATATCAACCCTACTAACCGGCTCGACATGTCTCTTCATGACGTCAATAGCCCAGAGTGTTACCAGCGCCTCATTTTCTAGGAAGGCCATTTTGACCTCGCCTTCTTCGATACGTCTCCACATGAAATCATCATGGTGAGACGCGTCAGCATGGTCAACAGAGGCGTTGATCTCTTCATCATTATAAACATCAATCAACATCTCAACATGTTGGTTCTCATGATCAGACGAAGCCATGGCATCTTCAACAAGTTCACGGTAGGTCTCTGTTCCCTGCTGCTTCAGGGCTTCACGAACTTGAGGTGGCAGTTGCGTATCGAGATTGAAATCCTCAACGACCTCACCATTAATAGTCACCGTATGAGAGCTATGGTTCGCATGATTCCAGTCATCAGGCATCGGCCCATCAAAGATCATCTCAACATCGAATGACATCGTCTCTTCGGTTGATTCGGCAGGTCTATCAGATCCGCCATCAACGACTCCAACGGTACCGTTTAGAGGCTGCTCCGCGTTTCGACTCACAATGTATTGATGCTCGCCCGCCTCTTGAGCGAGCAAGATTGTCGGAGGCTCCGGATCGGCAGGTGTTTCCTCTTGGCTTCTTGCATGACTGGCCGAAGTCTTGTTGCCATGACAACTCACAGCGGAAAGTCCGCCAATCGTAAGAAGTGATAGAACCAAGCAAGACACCCGTCGCGTCATCTTTTATCTCCTACGCTGCTACCGTGCAATCAAGTGTCATGACCTACATCAGTTCTACTGACGGCATCGGCATCATTGCTTCTCTGCAATGACATAAAGATAACTGCAACACACACACCATAAGTGGCATTCTGCAATGCGCGCGACGTTTCTTTGTGAAAAAGTTCAATAAGCAGAAAAAAAGTCTACTTTTGCATACCTAAACTGCGTATCAAACGTGTTATCCATCATCATCAGGCAAGCGTTCGCCATTTGCTGCGGGCTTTTCAAGTAACTCAACAGAAATTCTTTGAATGTGAGTTGGGGTTGCTTGAAGCGCTGTGAACCTCGCATTGGCCGCCTCTATGACTTCACCGACTTCAGGCACGCGCCCGATGTAGGCCAACAAATAACCACCCACCGTGTCGTATTCTTCGTCCTCTGGAAGGTTGAGTCGAAGTCTCTCATTGAGGTCATCGATATGGAATCTTCCATCGACCTCAGCGTGCTTATCACTAATCATGCGGAGTTCGGGCTCTTCGTCACCATTGGGTTCATGCTCGTCGTGTATCTCTCCAACGATCTCCTCAAGTACGTCCTCAATAGTGACCAAACCTAAAGTTCCACCGTACTCATCGATGACGATGGCGAGATGTACCTCACTGCGCTGGAAATCCGCCAAGAGTTCCCTGACCGAGCGAGACTCGGGAACAACAATCGGCTGCCGTAACAAAGGCGAGAGTTTGAACTCAGAGGGATCTTCGCCCAAGTAAGGGATCAAATCTTTGACATAAAGAATGCCCGCAATCTGATCGAGGCTGTCCTGATAAACTGGTATTCGTGAGTGTCCAGCGTCAACAATGAACGCTCGGATCGCGGTGAGATCGTCAGTCAACTCGATGCCCTCAACATCAGTTCGAGGGGTCATCACTTCGCCAACGTCTGTTGAATTAAACTCAACGACGTTTTCCAGCATGGCCGCCGCGTGCTCATCCAAACCACCCTCACGATGCGTATCTTCGATGCTCTGAAGCAGCTCGGCCTCCACCTTATCTTCTTTAGCAAGGTTGGCGCCTGACAATCGCTTCACGACCTCGTCAACAAAACGGAACAGCCAAGAGAATGGTCGGCCAACAAACACAAGGGTAGAAAGTGCTGGAAGTGAGCGAGCCAAGACCTTCGTTCCTGCATACGAAACAATCGCCTGAGCAACCATGTCACGGATCACCCAGAGCACGATGACTGAGACAGCACAGGCTACAATTAGCTCAACCCAAAAACTCCAGCGTGTCTCTTCGAAACTCACGAAGTCGTAGAGAATGACTGCGAAGAAAGCCATCGATGTAATGGTGCGTAGAATCGAAGCCATCAGTACGGCACCACTCGCGTTTTCCGCGAGCCAGGCTGCCTTGTGTTGACGGTTTGTGGATTCCAAAGCACGGGCAAGACCTGCCTGCGACAGGTTTGCCAAGGCCCGTTCGATGGTGGCGAGGTAGGCCGACAAAATCAACAGAATGGCTGGAATAAGCCATGCAAAGAGTGGCATCATGTATCGGACTCCCTACAAAAGAGAGGGCCAATGCCGATTGCCGTCAGGATACGGTCTTCCTCATCATGCATACGTGCATATGCTTCTGCGTTCGTATCAGTGTGTCCATCACAGTGCAACATGCCATGAAGACAATACAGCAGTAATTCCTTTTCCACTGTATGCCCCCGCATTTCGGCTTGTCTCGAAGCCTCGTCAAAGCAAACTGCAATATCTGCAATCTGATTATCCGAGATGCCGTCCGCATCAAAAGTCAATACGTCTGTTGTGGTTGGATCATCACAGTGTTGAGCATGCAAAGCGCACATTGCAACATCATCAATAATGGCAATCGCAAAGCTCTTCTGTTGCGACGTGAGATACGTAGCCACTTGCTTAACATGGTCCGTCACAAATGAAAGATCTATCGTGCACGGCGCATCGAGCGACCATACAAGGTCGACCTCACCATTGCAGTGATCACCTTGGCAATCTTCAGAAGATTGCTTGCGCAAGTTTTCCGGTTCAGGAGGTTGGTCGGGATCTGAGAGTGGCGCTTCAGATGAGCGCTGGGTAGATCCAGACGAGGCGGAAGGTTCCGCGGTAGATGCCATTGACTTTTATGACCTCACAAGCGTCTTAAGGAATGGGCATGATTCAAACGCCACCCAACGTAGCGAGGCAGTCCGATTGCCCTGCGGATCTGCCGGACGACACAGCATAGGCTCGGTCCGCCGTGGGGCAAGGGTAATTCTTAACACCGCGCATCAGCGGCCAGGAAGAGGCCTTTTAGAGGGGATGGATGGAACTCTTGGTCTTTAAATGAGGCTTGTCACGATTCGCCGCCAACGGTTACCGGAACAAACGACGCGCGTACGCGCGACTCAAATTCACTGCGATATTTGTTGACAATGGTCCTGACGGCCCAATTCGTGCCATCGGCGAGACCGCAAATGGTGGTGCCTGGCATCGAGCCCATTGAACCCGCGACTTCAAGTAGTAGATCCAAATCTTTTGTACTTGCATCACCGGCTTCAATTCTGCACAACAGTTTATACACCCATGGCGCGCCCTCGCGACATGGCGTGCACTGACCACATGATTCGTTGCTAAAGAAACGAGCAATGTTCCTCGCCACTGAAACCATATCTGTGTCTTGATCGAAAACTGTTGGGCAAGCAGTGCCGAGCCCCATCACGTCATAACGACGACCAATATCAAAATCCATCTCAGCACTGAATTGATCTTCACCAAGAACGCCCATACTTACGCCACCGGCAATAGCGCCTTTGTATGATTTGTCACCGCGCATACCACCACAATAGGTATTAACCAGATCATCAAGTGGTATACCGAGTCCAACCTCAAAAACACCTGGCCGTTCAACATGCCCTGAGACCCCAACTAACTTTGGCCCATAACTTGGGGGGCCTCCAATTGAAGAGGCAACACCGATTGACTTAAACCAATCAGCACCTCGCGTCAGAATGGATGGAAGACAGGCAAGTGTCTCGACGTTGTTGACAATGGTAGGTCGACCAAAGAGGCCCTCAACTGCGGGGAAGGGGGGCTTCACTCGAGGCCATCCTCGTTTGCCCTCGATCGCTTCAAGAAGGCCGGTCTCTTCGCCGCAGATGTAAGCCCCAGCACTGCGATGAAGGTAACACTCCACAGCAAAGTTCGATCGACCATTGAGTAAGCCCTGCGATCCGAATATTCCTTTGTCGTATGCCTCTTGAATCGCATTTTCAATGACAATGGCTTGGTGATGGTATTCACCGCGAATAAAGAAGTAGGCGGTATCGAGTTGACATGCCCAACAGGCAATGGCAATACCCTCAAGAATCAGGTGCGGGTCATAGTCGCAGAAAAGTCGATCTTTGAAAGTGCCGAGATCGGAAGAGCGTCGTGTAGGGA
>CALCOW010000440.1 GCA_937899935.1 uncultured Phycisphaerae bacterium | reverse complement strand
CAATCGTTTTCTCGTGACAGGTGCCACAATGGCGCTGTGACGATAAACCCGGCGATTACCAGATAGATCGCCGTGGTGATGCCGAAGAACATGGCTGACATGTCACGATCGAAGAAGCGTGAGACAAAGGGCTGGATCATGGTGCCGGTACCAAGGGTGGTACCTACAAAGAAAAGCATGGGGATGCTGAGCCAAAGTTGTCTTAACGTAGAGGTTACAAAGACGCACACAATAAACACGACCACACCAATGCTCATATTGATGATCACGGCTCTGTATTCACCGATGTGTTTCGTGAGCCAGGTAACAAAGTAGCCTCCGACAATCACACCAGCGACGAATGCAAACGTCAGCAGGTTGGAGTTGAATTCACCCCAACCCAGAGCTGTTTGCAGGTTGATATTCCAGATAAACCCAAAGTTGCCAATGGTTGCCATTGTCAGTCCGAAGGAGAGTCCGCAGATCCACACCAAGGGCTTCTTTAGCAACCAGAGCATTAGCAACAGCCACGTGCGTAGTGATCGTGTCTCTTCTGTTGATTGAGTCGGCTTGATGTACCGCCAAGCCAAGATGGCGATAGGAATCATGGCCACGGCCCAGAAGATGTACAAACTGCGCCAGCCGACCGAACTGTAGACCAGGCCAGTTCCCATCAGTGAAAGCGCTTGTGCGACGCGTCCTAAGACGATGACGACTGTTGAGGCGATCACAAAGGTTTGCAGTGACAGGTGGTCTCTGGCGATTTGTCCAAAGAGTGGAATGACCAGGATTGATCCGATCGATGCGCAGATGCCACCGACGTAGTACATCGTCAGTGATTGGCTCAAACCAAGCAGTGTCAGTCCGATGCTATAAAGAAGGATGCCGGGCCAGGCCAGGGCACCGGCGCTGAATCGAGAGACCAAGATGGCGGCGGGGATTACGACTGCGGCGCTGACCAGTGAGTTGGTCGTTCGTGTGGTCATCAGATCAGCAAGTGGTACACCGAGGTTGCTGGCGATGTCATCTTTGGCTGGTCCGAAGATGACCCCGGCGCCGCGTGCCATGATGTAGGCCAGCGCGATGATGACGAACGGTGCGTTCCAGACGGTCCGGTGTTGTTGACCATCGGCGGCATCCGTGTTGGCGAGGCTTGGTTGTTGGTTGCGGTCGCTCATCCAGGGGTGATGGTATCAACTGGGGTATGTGGTGCCGCAAGTGAGTTGCCTAGGGGCTCGATTCCATCTCATCACGTCGCATGGGCATGGCGTCGATGTGTGTAAACATGTCTCGTACTCACTTCTACGCAGTTCGTTTCGTTAAATCTTGATCGATCGATTTGAGCGTATCGAAAATGCCGTCAATCTCCTCCTGGTGATCTGCAAACAGTACATCAGGTCCACCAGAGTGTAAGTCACTGAACGGTGCTTCATAGAGC
>CALCOW010000439.1 GCA_937899935.1 uncultured Phycisphaerae bacterium | reverse complement strand
TCCCAAAGTGCTTGTTGAAATGGCGGGTGAAGAGATTTGGACCCGTCTACCACGCACCTACTTGCACTGGGTAATGGCAAAAAGTCTTGCTGCACGAATTGCCTACCGAGATGGTATTGATTACCTGGAAACCATGCCTACCAGCGAAATTGCCAGCCTGGCCGTGCAATACCTCAGCCTCGAACTTGAGCGAAGGCGATTGGCTTTAGAGGTCGCTGATTCAGATTTACCAAATCGCGATCGGATTGCCGAGATTCTTGACTCAGCGGGCATCATCAGCACCATCTCGCCCGATTTCACCGAACGCACATGCGAGACTGAGTCCGAAGACAACGACAAAATTTGAAGTAGAAAGCGCGACCTATCAATGGCAACCAAAGTTGTTGATTGCTCTTTTTCAACGCAATCAATAGGCTGAAGGACCGTTGATCCATGGTGGCAATGAACGATTCAAAGCAGTGATGCCACTTTTTCTCGTTGTATCGATGGACACGCCTGCTCGGCGTCCCCCTCGTATCATGTGTAGCTTCCTAGCCCGCTTATTAAACTGGAGCCAATCATGCGATTAACTTCATTCATAGTGTGTGTACTCACTGTTTCTGCCGTAGCACAAGAGCAACCAGTCGCCAAACCTATAGCGGCACAAGACCGCATTACCGATGTCACTGTCTTTCGGCAGCGAGCCTCCGTGACACGTTCCGCTGACTTGGATGTTCAGCCTGGACTCTGGTCTCTCACGTTCGACAATATGCCCTCAACCCTTCTGCAAGACTCTATTCAGGCAAAGGCCGCCGGTGGCTTGAAGGTGATCGATCTCGAATATAAAAATGTTCCCACCGTCGAATCAAATAGCAAGCAAGTTAAAGACCTTGCTGCTGAGCTACGTCAGACTGAAGATCAGATCAGTAGCATCGAAAATGCGATGGCGGTACTCGAAACAAAGATTGTGTTTCTTAATAGCATGGCCTCGCGTAGCAGCGAAGACGCCAGCAGAGATGCGGGAACAGCTGCTTTGGATACCGCTGTTATCGAAGATCAGTTGAGCTTTCTTGGCAATCAAATGGCGATACTGCTTACACAGCAACTTGACGAGAAAACCAAACTTAAAGAAAGCCAAGACGAAGCTGAAGTTCTCAAGCGAAAGATCAAAAACATTGGCTCCCAACGTGATCA
>CALCOW010000438.1 GCA_937899935.1 uncultured Phycisphaerae bacterium | reverse complement strand
AGGAGATTCTTAATGATGCTCAGAGGCAGCAGCTTTCTTTATCTCAGAACGATTAGTGAACCCTCGTCTTGTTGGCAATGAGACTATGTCATGAGTAGATATCGATTTGTTGTGATATCGGTGCTATGGAGCTTGAGCGTCAGCATTTTCGGTTGTGATGGTGGTGCCAAAGATGACTCTGAATCATCTGCTTTCACTGGTCTAAAGTTAAGTGAACTTCCCCTATCTGTTGTTTCGGTAGAGGGTTCTTGGAGTGAGGTTGACCCTCTCTTTGATGACACCCACCAATGGCGATGTTCGGCTTGTGTGCTGTCGGCTACGGAAGAACGGTTGATCCTTATAACAAGCAGTGCCTGTCTCGATCTCAAGCGGCTTGTCAATGCTGATACCAATGCGCCTGATTTAGGTAACTATGAACTTAAAGCAACGTTCTCTGGGCGGCAGTCGCTTCAGGTAACCCATATCGGAGAGAGTCGCCAAAGTTTGGGCATTTCACTTTTAGCTATTGACACACCCATGCTTTCAGAAGGTGACGCATATTTGCCATTGAATGATGTCGTTGACGGTTCATTGCCAGTGGGCACGGAAGTCGTCGCGGTTCTACAACGTGGCAATCTTACGGGCACCCATGCATTTGGCCGTATTACCGCTTTGCGTCAAATGCCAGAGCGCACGGGCATGGTTGATTACATCCAGACAGATCTGAAACTACAGGCCGAAGACAATGGCGGCCCATTGTTTGCGAAGAGCAGCGATCGGTATCTTTGGGCGGGCATTAACACGATCGCTAGTATTGATGGAGCGGAAATGGCGTTCGCTGTCACCGCCGATGAGATCGATACCTCTCAGTTCGAGTGGTTTCATGCAGACGCAGCTGGACTGGTCAAAATGCTGTCTTCTATCTATGGAATAGACGCACAAGTCCAGTGAGTACTGGTCTTACGAGGTGCTCTGGGATGTGGCGGGAGCATCTTTTTGATTGACCCCGTGGTATGCGAGGAATGAAGCTGCTTCTGCGCGGCCCATGAAGTAGGTCAGGAATCGAGGATCAGCTTGTGCCAGATCCACATACATCAGGCCATCAACAACATCTCCAAAATCAGGATCGACATTGAATCCCAGTAGTTTTGCGTTGAGTTTTGAGTACTGGCGAATAAGCACTGGGACACTCATTCGATCTTCTTCGATCTCACGAATCAAGTTATCGACGTCGGAGAGGTCATGAATGATGACACTCGCTTCCTTTGAATCCCAATCACGAATTGGCGGCAGGTGTACTGGATGGCGCGGCTCAAAAACCTTCGCCATTGTCGGTACGTATTGTGTTGACTCCAAAAACGCAATCAATATCTGTTTGGAAATGCTGTGATAGTCATTTGTGATAGTCACAGTGCCAAAGAGACGGTTGTATTTCGGTTGGTTGCATACAAACTGGCCAATACCCTTCCAGAGAAGCATAAGCGCTGAGTGGGTCTTCTGATACTCCGGTCGAATGAAGGAGCGGCCTAATTCAATGGCTGGAACAAGTTGATCGGCAAGCCTCCGCTTAATTCGGAAGAGCGTGCTGCAGTAAAGTCCAGAAATTCCATGCTCTGCGATAATTTTATCGGTTAAACCAAGTCGATAGGCGCCAACAAGTTCTTTCTTTTCCTTTTCCCAGACAAACAGATGGTGAAAGTACTCATCAAATCTATCGAGATCAGAAGCTTTTCCGGTGCCTGCATTGGACTCTCGAAATACTAATTCTCGCTGTCGGCCAATTTCATGGAGCGTGTGTGGAATAGCACTCGCCGGTGCGCAATAGACTTGGAAACTATGACTGGTCAGGTATTGATATTCGTCTGGGAGAGCGGCAAGCTCATCGCTAATAACGGAAGGATCTCCAGCTTTTGCTACTGGCTTCCGTGTACGGTTTAGTTTGGCCACTCGTCGCGTCTCAGATCTGCCTTTCCCTTGATCTTCTTTTCTGGCACGTAAGAGATAGGTGCGCATTCTCAGATAAGAAATAAGATCTTGATCACTGGGAAATCGATTAAATTGATCTGGTGCCATGATGTTGCCAATGACAAGTTCCAACTTAGAGCCTCTTTGATTGAGAAACTCACGTGGTAACAAAAGCGTTCTCAGGCGAGGGTGTAAAAGGCCAGCGATCTGGAATCGGGCTCGGTTATGCCCGCATACATAGATTGGCAATACAGCAGCACCGGACTTGCGGATGAGTCGGGCCATTCCAGGATCCCAAGGTGGATCAGATACGTGCAAGTGACGCCTCGTGGAATGTGATACTTCGCCAGCAGGAAAAATAATCAATGCGTGTCCATCACGAGGCCATCGCATGGCGATACGTAGTGGTGAGAAATTGTGTTTTGCAGCATTCTTGCCACCAAATGGGTCGATCGGTAAAAAATCTTCTCGCATTGGAGGCAGTGCTTGGAACACATAATTAGATACAGATTTTACGTCTGGACGTACTTGTCTTAGAAGGGCATCAATGGCGAGTCCTTCCATACCGCCATATGGATGATTAGCCACGATAATTAATGGGCCGGTTTTAGGAATCTGTGAAAGAAGCTCATCTGAGACATCTAACTGGACGCCGCATTCGTCCAGAACACGCCGACTGAATGGCTTGTCAGTCGATCCTGATAGAGCGTTTCGATAGATTTTATTCAGCGTACGAAGACGTAGTAGTCGGTTCAGTGCCGGTCTTATTAATGAAATCAACCCGCCCCTAATAGGATCCTTATATGGGCTCTTAATCTGAAGGGGATTGTCTTCGGGGGATTTCACGTCCCTTGTCATCCTATCAGCCTGCCCTCAAGACTGGCACTTGACCCTCATCTAGTGGGGCTGGGAGGCGAATCGTTGATGATTCGCCACGTTTCTTTTCTGGGCAAGTGAACGCTATTGATGGAGTCGCTGAGCAAGGCCAGAAGAACGGCTTGCCCCCAGCGAGTCGTGGGGGTTTGGGGAACCAGTCTGATGCCCTCATGGAGGTGGTGGTTATTCACCAGGCCCCACCCAGTACTGGTAGCTAATGGCCAGGTCCAGTCATCAAAAACGCCATTACAAGTCAATAAGAGCAAAAAAACTTTTGGCACGGCTATTGCATCTACAAGACATGTAGTTCGAAATTTGATTGATCTGTGGAAGGAGTGATCATGGTTACGTGGTGTGAAAAAATGGAGCAGATTGGCCCAGCTCCCGAGCAACTGATTGGGCAACTCCTTAGTGGGGATCGTCAGAGTGGTCGTATGGCCGTTCGGCGATTGACAGCTGAGTACGGAACGCTGGCAAATGCAGTCAACGATGTGTTGTGGCCAGCTCTTTTAGGAATCGAATCGATTGCTTCTGGTGAAGGCATATCGGTATTCCAACATCATTATGCTTTGTCGACCCTTCGGGGAATGATCGAGCAGGCCAGTAGTGGCTTTAGTCGTCGAATGGCTCGTGGCAAAACTGTCATGATTGTCTCGGGTCCTGATGTAGGTAATGAATGTGCAGGTGAAATGCTAGCAACGCTTTTGGAAGCAGATGGCTACCAGGTTTTCTTTACTCGTGGCATCGCTTCATCAGACGAGGTCGTTGCTGAGATGGCACGTTTAAGTCCCGATGCGGTCATCGTATTCAGTGCATCAGCAGAAGATTTACCGTGGATCAGGTCTTTGACCAGTCGCCTCAACGATTGGCCAAACTCGAGTCGCCCATCGGTCATTGTTGGTGGCGGTATCTTTGCTCGAGTACCTGGTTTGGCACAAGAAATTGGCGTGGATACGGTTGCTGATGATCCGGTAGCTGTTGGGAACCTTCTTCCCACCGCGATATCCGAGAGTTCTTGCCAAAGTGGTGTTGTTGGTCGCCTTGATGGAAAGTTGCGATCTTCAGTTGGGCATGACACGCCCAAAGCTGCGTAACAGGATCTCTGGGATAAATTCATTCAAGAAGATACTTGCTAAGTAAACGCTAAGTAAATGCTGAGAAAATGATGGTACGTGCGAACACAATATCACCTAAAGCAAAGAGTTCTGGAAAGCAGTCCGAGCAATTGTGGCAGCAATATCTTTCAGGCCGTGCTGATTCGGATCGTAATGCACTTGTAGAACACTATATGCCACTGGTTCGTTCTCAATCTCGAGTGATGGCTTCCAAGATGCCAGCGCAGGCACTATTAGACGCAGACGATTTGATGGTCGCGGGAACGTTTGGTCTGATGGAAGCAATTGATCACTTTGATCCTGACCGAGGCAAGCGTTTTGAGTCGTTCTGTACCTGGCGGGTTAGGGGCGCCATGCTCGATGAAATGCGAGCCAGTGATTGGATGCCCCGTATTGCTCGTCTCCGACGTCGCCAGACGCGACGTATGGCTGATCAATTTCAGGCCGAGCACGGCTATCGTCCATCTGATGATGAAATTGCAGCCGCGATAGATGATGGCGAAGAAGAAGTCGCAAAATGTCTTCGTGCTTCTCAGGCAGGCTCCATTCAAAGTCTCGATGATGTGATCTCATCAAAAGGAGATCGCCTGCTCTATCGAATAGATGCAGTCAGTGGAGACCCTGGAAAAGAGAGTGGCGAATCGAAGTTTCTCAAAGGAGAGCTTCGTGGCCAGATAGTTGATTCTCTAAGTCGCATGGAGCGAATGATCGTCACGCTTTATTACCTTGAGCATATGACCCTCAAGAAAATTGGTGTCACCCTTGGATTGACTGAGAGTCGTGTTTCTCAAATACACACCTCGGTACTTCTCAAACTCCGCAGAGGCATGGAAGCGAAGAGTCAATGACCCCAGATAACACTCAAACCAGATCAAATGTCCTTTCTCTCCCCCCCTTTTCTTCTGATGGCGATTGTCATCGACAGGCACCAGGCACCCATCGTTCCCCCTCTCTTCGGTGGGTTGCCTGGTGTCAGACGCCAGCAGAAGAGGAGAACACTCTTTGGG
>CALCOW010000437.1 GCA_937899935.1 uncultured Phycisphaerae bacterium | reverse complement strand
TGCGCCACTTTGGTTCGTCCGTGACGTTCATTGATCACGATGATATTGACAACGTTTTTAGTGCGGTTGAATCTGGCCAATGTGATTACGGCCTGGCACCGTATGAAAATACAATTGGTGGTGGTATCACAGATACACTTGATGCACTACAAACACATCAAGTTTCAATTTATGCCGAGTCAATGATCGAGGTGGTGCTGTGTTTGTTATGCAATGGTGCACCTGATCAAATTCGTCGTATTGCTTCGAAGCCTCAAGCCATTGCGCAATGCCGTCATTGGCTTGCGGCGCACTATCCGCGTGTTGATCGCCTCGACACACCTTCTTCTGCAGCAGCGGTTAAATCGGCTGCGGATGACCCAAGTTGCGCCGCCATCGGTTCTGCATTGGCTGGCGATCTTTATGGGGTGAAGCCAATCTTTGAACGCATTCAAGACAAAGTGAATAATGTCACTCGATTCCTAATACTCAGCCGGGAAGAGGCGAGGCCAAGTGGCGAGGATAAAACGACCATCATGTTTGTCACAGCAGACAAGCCTGGTGCACTGGTCGATGTTCTTGGCGTCTTTCGAGACGCGGGCATCAATCTCAGTCATATAGACAAACGTCCCAGTGGACGTGTGAATTGGGAATGGACGTTCTTTATTGATTTAGAGGGACATCGCGAAGACGCCAATGTCTCTAAGGCGATCAAGGCCGCTGAGGCGTTCTGTGTATCAATGCGTATTTTAGGGTCGTATCCTTGTGCCGAACACTGTTTGGCGCAGTAAGTGTTCTTCAGAGTCAATAGCCCAACACCACAAGCGGAAGTGAGAGCAATCTTGAGCATCCAATCTCTACTTATAAAAACTAGTCTGTTTTTTACGTTGTGTGGGTTTCAAGTGGCAGATGTCATAGCACAGGAAACAGTTGAATTGAACAGCGAGCACCAAACAGATGGGGAGCAAGCCGTGAAGCACACGAACAGACTGGCCAGTGAATCCAGTCCATACCTGCTCCAACATGCGCACAATCCAGTCAACTGGTATCCCTGGGGGCCAGAGGCATTTGAAGCGGCGCGACGTGAAGACAAACCTATCTTTTTGAGTATTGGCTACTCAACCTGCTATTGGTGTCACGTAATGGAACGTGAGAGTTTTGAAAGTGAAGAAGTTGCAGCAATTCTCAATGAGCATTTCATTCCGGTCAAGGTTGATCGTGAAGAGCGACCTGATGTTGATAATATTTACATGACTTCAGTACAACTGATTACAGGCAATGGTGGCTGGCCACTATCAATTTTCCTTGAGCCAAACGAACTCAAGCCTTTTATTGGGGGGACTTACTTTCCACCAGAGGATCAACTTGGTCGACCAGGCTTTAAGACGGTGTTGAATCAGGTCTCAGGTTTCTGGAATACGCAGCGACCACAGGTTCAGGGACAAGCAGACAAACTAGCAGAGATGGTGAGCCACCAGCTTTCGCAAGCTGGTCAATCCAAACAAGTCACATCCAAACAAGTAGAACAGGCCGTGGGTCAGTTGCTTGCTCAGTATGACGAGCGTGATGGTGGGTACGTTTCGAATCCAAGCAAGGCACCGAAGTTCCCGATGTCAGGAAATATCGATTTTCTTTTAGAGGCTGGCTGGAACCTTGGGCCGGTGCAGAACTCAGTCAACAAGACCTTGACGCGAATGGCGACTGGTGGGATGTATGATCAGGTTGGCGGTGGATTCCATCGGTATAGCACCGATTCCAAGTGGCTGGTGCCTCATTTTGAGAAAATGATCTACGACAATGGTCAGTTAGCATCGACCTATGCGGAAGCATACGACGAAACAAACAATCCCTACTACGCTCAGGTCGTTCGAGAGACGCTGGCCTATGTGCTGCGAGATGACTTCAGAAACGGGGGCTTTTTATAGTGCCCAAGATGCTGAAGTTGATGCGCGCGAGGGCGGTAGTTATCTCTGGACTCCAGAGCAGATACGCCAAGCACTCACTGAGGCTGGACAAACTGAGGACTTAGACTTTGCCTTGGAGGTGTATGGCCTGGATAAAGGCACTAACTTCCAAGATCCTCATCACCCTTCAGAGCCACCAAGTAATGTTTTGTACCTGGCCGATGAGCCAGCCAAAGTTGCTCGGCGAATGAATATGTCGGAACAAGAGTTCAATGAACGCCGTCAACGTGTCAATACAGCACTCTTGGCAGCTCGAGATCAAAGAGATCAGCCACTGACCGATGACAAAATATTGGCTGGGTGGAATGGCCTCATGATCTCTGGTTTTGCAGATAGTGGCAGAATTCTTAAGGAACAAAAGTACATTGATGCAGCGGCCAGGGCTGGTGACGACGTTCTTTCAGGCGCTATTGGGGCGAAGCCCCAATCGGGTGAAGCGGCTGTGAGAGCAGGGCGGGCAGTAGGACTTGTCCCC
>CALCOW010000436.1 GCA_937899935.1 uncultured Phycisphaerae bacterium | reverse complement strand
CGGTTTCAAGATCAACTAATCGTAGAGCTCTTTGGGCGGAATCAAAGATCGCGCATGCATGGTGGTTGAGTGCGGTGGCTAGTTTTGCAGATTGAGCAACCTGACTTCGATTCGACCAGAGAAGTTCACCAGTGATGAGATCGACACAGGTGATCCCATCACTCGAACTGATGACCATGCGAGATGCCCCGGCTCGTGTTGCCCATTGTGGCGTGTCACGGCCAGGAATAGCAATGCTTCCAAATTGTTTGCCTGTCTTTGGATCAACCAAGGTGATCCAGGTGCGCCCCGACCAGGGACTTTCAGTGCCAAAAGGTCGCGGCCCATCGCCCACCAACGTCACGCCCCAGGACGAGCGGTCGGCAAAAAAGAGGTGCTCAAGAAGATTTTCAGCACGCCACCTGAGTTGACCTGAGTTCAGGTTCAATGAAATAGCATTGCCGGTTCTTTGAATAACCATTAGGTCATCTTTTCCACGCAGTGGAATGAGGACACTTTCATCGAAGCGATCATCCACCGTCTTTGGTCGGTGTGGCACATTTGATCTGGATTTCAGCGAGACGGTGGCGCCAAAGAATCCGTCGATTGGCGGTGTCTGCCAGATTGTTTGTCCAGTTTCATTGTTCAGTAGCGTTGCAGATGATTGTTCACCAGCAAACCAAATGAGAGCATTGGTCTTCGTTAGGCCTAAGCTTGAAACAACCGAATCTGTAACAGTGTTCTCGGGCTCATCTACCCACCACCGCATCTCCATCGTACGAGCATCAAAGAGGCCGATGCGATCTTCGTTCTTCAAAAGAGCGAGATCCGTTTGCTCCCCTGTGTTCACAGATGCTCTTTGTGGAATAATAGTGCCATTGATTACCTGAGCAGTCGTCGTTGGTGTGACTGATCCGATGAGTGGAAAGTCATCGGATAAGAATGTTTTAGAGGCAAGATTCTCTGTCGATTGTGTTTGGCTTGCCCAGGTGTTGGCTCCTTCAGCTTCAAGTACTGCGGTGAGTTCAGTCCATCCAGAAGCTTGTGCTAATTCCAACGCCTGGGAAGACATGATCTTTTGGTTCTTGGGCTCGGCGGATCTTCCGATCAACATCAATAAGCCAATGGCCTTACGAGGTGCACCTAATTCAGCAAGCAATCGCGATGCTCTAATTGTCGCTTGGCCACCCTGTTCTGTGAAAGGGAAGGAGCGAGCCAGGCTGACCAGTGCATCAATATCGTCCCGTTGAATCGTTGAGAGATCTGCGGCTTGATTGTTATCAGCGATCCCTTGGAGAATCGCCCGAATTTGGGGGCCGTCTTGATCAATGAGGCCCAATAATCGATTGGTCGCCCAGGTTGCTCCACGTCGACCGATGTCATTTTGCCAAACCCATTGTTGTCTGAGTTCCGAGTCTTCCAGAACAGTGCTGTAGGAACGGATCGCTGCACGAAGGTCAGAGTCACGAAGCCAATCCCCATAAGCAAGTGCATAAGAGACTTTTTGACTTGGAGATCGTATGACATTGCCAAGCAGGTCGAATGCCAAGGCGCGTAGTTCATTTTTGTCAGACGCAACGCCACTGTTTACGAAAGAGGTGACATCACCGTCTTTGGGAATGGCGATTGTTCCAGTCGCAATATCGAGAAGAATGTCGACTAATTGATCTCGCGATTCATTGGCAAGTCGTTCGTTTTCAAGCTTCGAAATAGCAGCGAGTGCGAGGGCGGTGGCTTCTCGCATGAGTTGGAGTCGATTGGTGCGATAGCCAAGTTGGACCAACATGATTGCAGGTTTAGGATTGTCAGTAGCCCGAGCCAGACTCCGACGCAAGAGCCGCTCAGCTTGTGCATCCGATAGATAGGAATGAAGAGCCCCTGAAGTCGCAACCAATAACTGTCCATCGACCACGAGCGGGTGTCCGTCTAGCGCGTGAGTTACGACCTGTTTCTCAACACCTGTGGTTGGATCTAAGAGTGCAATGCCTTGACTAGTTGGCACTACTAAGACATTATTCGCGAGCACCACGCGTCCGGTTAAGACTGGCTTTTCCGAAACGGGCAAGTCAATCGGTGGATAGTGCCAGATGGGTGTGTTGAAATTATTCTCGGTGAAAGCACGCACATCCTGTCCCACAGAATAGAGAAGTGTTTCATTCGCGAGCATGTAATTTGGGCTGCCAAAAGAACTAGAACGCAGTGCGCCATCAGTCTGAAGAAGATCACCGGTTTTCCGATCAAAGGACAAAACCCAACTACGATCGGGTGACAGAGCAATGACGCGGTCCTTAGTAGCGATTGGATGAGCCATGTGCCATGGAAGCATTCCCGAGTTTGAAGTCGCTTGAGCAACTGGAACATCAAAGCGGTGAAGCCAACTCACTTGCCCAGTGGCCGCATTGAGGCTGGCAATGACACCGATCGGACTTGCAACAAAGAGTGTTCCCTGGTCATAGGTTAAGAGGGAAGCAGGCCAGGCAGAACGGTTACGCAGGCTTCCACTAGACCCAATGTAGGAAGACCATTGCAGCGATCCGTCAGCCAGACTAAGCGCTACCACAAAGCAGCTCGCCAGATATTGACGACTGACTTTGCGAGCCATTACGTAGACCGTGCCTTCATGGATCAGTGGGGCACCGATTGGGAAGAGGCCTCCAAAAGTTTCTTTGGGGCGTAAAAGTTCGAGGTTGACCCACCATTTGAAGTCACCAGTCTCTGTATCCAGGCAAACAATATTGGCGGGACTGGAGCGCAATCTGGAATGAGCGTGGCCTGTGTAGGTGACCAAACTTGTGCCTTCGATGGCAATTGAATTTAGATCCAGAGGCGACTCTGATCGATTAATTCCCGACCGAGTTCCATCGTTGCGGAAGCTCCAAATCTCATCGCCACTAAAACGGTTTAGGGCCTGGATGAGGTGGCCTTGGTTTATCAGTACCAGCTCGCCGTGCACCGTTGGAGCAATCGTGTTTGATTCTATTCTGACACGCTCATTCGTACGTCGGTTGGTTGTTGAATTTCGACGTTCATGGAGTGAATCGATAATCGGGAATGACCACATGGGCATACCAACCAGTGCATCAATGTCGCCTGCGTTATTGTTTTCGAGCGGCGAAGCACCAGCGTTGACGAGTGGAGGGACGGGTTGTTCATTGAGAGCACTGAGTGCCTGTTCCAGTGGTGCGGCCTGCAGATCCGCTTCGAGCAAGCGCCTGGCACTTTCAAATGTTTCAGGTTGATTCTGGAACCAAGCCACAACACCAGCAAGATAAGCAGCATGCCGAAGCGTTCTCGCTGTTGCATTGGGATGTGAATGTGCCTCATTAAGCCAATGGCGGGCGGTATCAAATTCTCCTAGATCAATGGCTGATTCAGAGAGACGGAGCATGGCTTCGAGGCCAGCAGGCGTTAGTGGACGTTGGAGGGCGACCGCTTGGAGTGACCCAGCATCGAGTGCTTGTTGGGCTTGATTACTTTGGTCCTTCTGATAGCGCTCGAGGACGATGGGATCGGCGAGCAATCGATCTAGAGCGCGACGCCGAAGAGACAAAAATTGGTCTGGATGACGAGCATCCAGCGGTACCAACTGTTGCCATGAATCGTCGAGTACCTCCTGATAGAGACGGGCGGCTTCTCGCGGATTCGCCTCTGCTTGCATGGCCGCGCGTCGCAGCAGTTCATCGCCACGAGGCGATTCATTTACGTAGACAGGGTTTTCCTGACTGTGACTTGTTTGAATGATCAAGAGGGTCAAGAGACCGATCCAGACAAGTACTGAGATGGGAGAAAAGTGACGCGTCATGAGTAAGATTAGGTGCCTTGGCTCGACTCCAAAGAAGGTATGCACATACTACGATAGGGACTTAAGCGGCTGGTAAGAACTCAGTACACCAGATGGTGGCGTCTCTTACTAAATAATAGGGGGCTGAGTCCTGGCAGTGCGGCTTGGGTCGAATCACTCTCGACAATAACCACGGCCTGGGTTACCGTGACATCATGGCCCTTTCTGGCACGAGCTCTATAGCACTTTGTATCGGTGGCATTCGCCGGTGTCTTTTCCCATCAAAGCCTGTCATGACGCTTGCTATCCGATTCCGGCAATCCCTTCTGATGGTTGGTGCAGCGTTGCTTTGGCTGCCTATGGCATGGGGCTGTAGCGGATTTCGAGGCCCAGAAGTGAAGGTCGCGGGTGCCGTTGTCACCAATGAGACCGATGAAGGTCTAGAACTGGAAATCTTCTTAGAGATGACCAATCCCAATGATGAGGGACTTGAGTTGAGGCTCTATGAATACACCATCTGGGCTGACGGAGCACGGGCTTATCAGGGGGTGTGGTCGGCCGAGCAGACCATACCTGCACTGATGGAGCGATCAGCCATGATTCCTGGGGTACTGCTGGATCAGCCACTGGGATGGACCAAAGAGGGCCGTCCAAAGCAGATTAAGCTGAGGATTGCTGGGGCGGTGCTCTATATCGCTCCGGGGCAGTTTGCTGAGACATTGCTCGAATGGGGCATTTATCAGCCCCGGCAGGGTTTCCGGGCAGAAGATTTCATTGAACTCATCGTGGAGCAGAAGATGCCTGAAAAAGGCAAATCAGCTTCTAAGGGCTCATAATCGGTCCGGACCAGCCTGAATAATCGGTATAACCCGAACTTGCCAGTGTCTTGTGCGAACAGGAGCACAATCACTTGAGGCATCCCTTCATCTAGCCCAGATTCGCGCCGATAAACCTGTGACTCGCGGGCGGTTTGTCCGCGTAGCAACGGGGTATTTTTATGCGCCTGTCTGAAATTCTCACTGTCGCGATCGAGGCCCAAGCATCGGACATTCACCTGATTGCCGAGCATCCACCCATGATGCGCGTCAACACCGTGATGACACCGATGGACTATCCACTTCTGAGCATGGAAATTCTCGAGGAATTCCTTGGGCAGATGACTTCAGAAGGGCAACGTGAAGCGCTGCGGTCATTGATGGATGTCGACTTCTCTTATGAAGTGCCTGATCTTGCTCGTTTCCGTGTCAATGTTCATATGCAGCGTGGCCAAATTGGCTTGGCGATGCGTGCGATCAAGACATCGGTACCTCCGATGCGAGATCTGAATTTACCAGAAGTCATTAGTCGCTTGACGTATCTCCCACGTGGTTTGGTTCTCGTCACCGGTGATACGGGCTCAGGTAAGTCAACAACGCTTGCATCGATGATTCAGTCGATGAATGAGCGCTACAGAAAACATATCATAACACTTGAGGATCCAGTCGAGTACAGCTTTGTATCCGACAAGTGCCTTATTGAGCAGCGTGAACTTGGTCATGACATGCCGAGTTTTTCTTCAGGCCTCAAGCATGCTTTACGCCAAGATCCAGACATCATTCTGGTTGGCGAAATGCGTGACTTAGAAACAACTGCACTTGCGATTAGCGCTGCAGAGACCGGCCATCTAGTTCTCTCAACATTGCATACGGTGAATGCTTCGCAGACCGTTGAGCGTGTCATTGATATGTATCCGGGTGGTCAGCAGAATCAGATTCGTTCGATGCTTGCAAATACACTTCAAGCAGTCGTCTCTCAGTCACTGTTTAGTCGCATTGACCAGCCCGGTATGGTGCCTGCTGTGGAAGTGCTGCTGTGCACTCCAGCCGTGCGAAACATCATTCGTGAGGCACGTACATTTGAAATTCCAAACGTTATCGATACCAACCGCCAGATTGGAATGGTGAGCTTGGATAACTCGATTGCAGAACTCTACTTCAATGGACTTATCAGTCGCGAGGATGCCATCGCTCAGGCCGCATTCCCCGACAAACTCGAACGCCAATTAGCGGCATAACGCCGAGGAACCGTGGATCATGCCTCAGTATCGCTATCAAGCACGACATAGCTCTGGTCAGATGCAAGCCGGCGTTCTCAACGCTGAGAGTGCCGCTGCAGCAGCTATGATTTTGCGTAGCCAAGGGCATCATGTGCTCCAGTTGGTACCAATTCAGACCGCTGGCGTGCAGGTAGGTGAGTCGCTCAAACGACTACTCAACTATTCATCCGGTCCAACCCAACGCGATGTTCTGGATTTTACAACGCAGCTTGCAGTCATGATTCGAGCAGGCATTAGTTTGCGATTGGCTCTTGATGGGATTTCCGAACAGGTTTCCAATCCAAAGTTCAAACGTATTCTTCTCCAGATAAAACAGGAGATTGAATCGGGCAAGCAGTTTTCTGAAGCAATTACCGCTCATCCCAAGCTCTTCAATCCACTGTATGTCAATATGGTGAAAGCTTCGGAGATGTCAGGTGCCTTTTCCAAGATGCTCGATCGCATTGCTGGCTTTCTTACTCAGCAGCTCGAAACGCGCAAGATGGTCATTGGCGCCAGTATTTATCCAGGTGTGATTGCTGGCATGGCGACCTTTGTCACCATCTTCTTGCTCACGTTTGTGCTGCCGAGATTTGCCGGCGTCTTCGAAGGCAAAGAAGACATCATGCCGTGGCCAACGCAGTTTCTCATGGGTCTATCAGAGTGGATGGTCAATTATTGGTGGACCTTAGCCATTGGTGGTATTGGTGCCCTTGTTGGATTTATCTTCTTTTCCAAAACTGAAGTAGGTCGTTTCTGGATCGATCGTGGCAAGCTTGCTGTGCCACTCTTCCGACGTATGTTTAGAGCGCTCTACGTCAGTCGTTCTTTGAACACGATGGGAGAGTTGCTCAATGCGGGCGTGCCGATGTTAGACACGCTGCTAATCACTGGTGACATTTCTGGAAACGTGCTTTTCAAGCGTATGTGGCGCAATGTCTATTCAGCCGTCCGGCAAGGCAAAAAGATCAACTCGCAACTGAGTAAATCAACACTGCTCCCAAAATCAGTGGTACAGATGGTTGCTGCGGGTGAAGAGTCTGGCCGTTTGGGTGAGGTTCTACAAGAAATTTCTGAGTACTACTCGAAAGTGCTGCGCGACGCGATTAAGTCTGTTACCAGCATGATTGAACCCATCATGATCATTCTTATGGGTGGAATTGTTGGCTTCATCGCCATGGCAATTATCCTGCCAATCTTCAAGATGAGTTCAGTGGTTTCGGGGTAGTAAGTGTTACTGGCTTAGGAGCCAAGGATTCGATGTGTTTAGAACGCAACAATAATAATGGAGGCATGCGACGTAGATCTCACGTGAGACGTCGTGGCTTCACATTAATTGAAACAGCACTGGCTACCGTCATTGTGGGTGTAGGTGTGTTGTCTATTGTTGCAGCTCAACAGGCTTTTCATAAACAGAATGCATGGTCGAGTCACGCGTCTATTGCCGCTCGACTTGGTAATGAAATTCGTGAAATGACATTGAATCTCCCGAGTCATGATCCCGTTACCGGAACAGCTGAGTGGGGTCCAGAGTCAAACGAACTCTGGGTTGATGACTATGACGACCTGGATGATTTCGATGGCAATGGGCAGGGAATGGTTTTTGGTGCTTCCCTTGACAATGGTCCAATTAATGCGCAACGAGAGATCATTCCAAACATGGAAGGCTGGTCACAAACGATACGGGTTGTCAATGTTGATGCCTATGACATTACCGCACCAGTCATCGATGGCAGCAGTGAAGTGGTTTCGGTGGAAGTGATCATCTCTTTTCAAAAGAATGAAAGTAGCGAAGCCGAAGAAGTGACACGTGTTGGTTGGATCTCGCCAAAGTGATGAATTTATCAACGCACAGGCAAGCCCTGGAGCGAATCGTATGCAAAGAGCACAAAACAACAACACCTTAAGTAAGCAACGTGATCGACAGCACGGGGCTGATCGACGTGGTGTGTCTTCAGTCCTTGCCATGATGTTTATGGTGATGTTTGGATCATTAGCAGCGGCCATGGCTGTTGTGGCACAAACCAATATGAAGACAGCCGATGCGGGGCTGAAAGTCTCGCGAGCAATGAGTGCAGCGGAAACCGGGCTCGCCTTTGCAACCAGTAGACTTGCTTCTGAAAGCCGTCGCTTTGTTGTAGAGCGTGGGGTTGTTGATGCCGTCTTCGGGGAGCGACTCTGGCTTGGAACCTGGGATGGTGATGACGGGAATGTTGTTGTCAGTGATCCGGCTGACTATGACCTTCCTTTTCCAAGTGGAAGTGGTTTGATTCATGCACTCTATGATGTTCATCAGCAGGTCGATGGCCACGTCCTTCCGCCAGGTATTGAGCCAGGTGATGACGCATTGCCGGCTATTGATGAGGCGCTTGGCGCTGTGTATTCACAGCTGATCCCAATTCGGTCAGACGCAACCTATCCATATTTTCAGTTGAAATATGAGTTGTTGGCAGATGGAAGATACATCCGCGTGACAAGCGTAGGGACAGATCAAGGTATTACGAGAACGCTCCAGATCGATCTCGAAATGACAAAGAAGATCGAATACGCGGTGTTGAGTCCAAATAGAATCATGATCGGTAAAAATGTTCGTATCGAGGGGCCTTTGGGTTCTCGCTATGGAATCGTGTCTGGCGAATTAGATAGTGAAAACGGTGATCCACTTGTACTGCGTAGTGATTTTTACTTCCTTGATACAGGTACTTTGGATGCTAAGTTAGATGTGCTCTACAGTGAGATCGCCGATCATGATGTCGATGGAGACAATCGCCTTCGCCCAAATCATCCGTTAGAAAGTCAAGGTTTGACTGGCAATCCAGATCTTCAAGACTACGACGGTGATGAGTACGTCGATGACTTTGATCTCTTTATGGCTCATTACGATTTCAACAATGACCAAAAAGTGGTCTATGACTCTGGTCTTGCATTTGACGCCGGTTACGGTGGTTTGAGTGAGGAGTTTGAAGACGACCTGCAGCTCGCTGAGCTGATCGATCAAGCCATTCCTGATCGTGATGGCGATGGTGTCATCAGCGGCTATGACACAAGCCTTGGTTATCTTGATGGCGTTCTTGATGTTAATGACATGTACTCAAAGGTGCGTGGACGGCTTGTCTTTTCAGTCGGTGAGTCGACATGGGAAGAAGCGCATGGTGAAAGCTACACCACGGTCGTTCAGGGTCCGATTCGAACAGAACTAGAACAAGCACCAGCGAGCTTCAATGTCAGTGATGAAGAACTGCGTGAAATTACCACCGCGATGTTTAGTGGTAGCCAAACGTGGTTTGATTCTGAGTCACAAACTGGCGCTAGTTTTGGTGATCTCACAAGTGGTCAAGTTCAACAGAATCTTAATAACACTGACGGGGCCGCATATATCCCGGCTGAAAATGGTCAATGGGAATCAGTCCCACTTGGCTCGCCAAATGCTTACGATCACTATCAGCGCCCTATCTATCGCAATATGACTTTTACGAATGTGCGTATTCCGATGGGGAACAATGGACTCTTTGAGGATTGCACCTTTATAGGTGTAACGTTCATTGAAACAACTGAGGATTGTGAAGATCAAAACTGGAATTATGTCGGTGCTCGCGAACCCGGCCCAGGTGGCTACGTGTTACGTTTTCCTGGCCTGTTTGCATCGCTTGGTGATGATGATGAAATAGACGACACCAAACCATATTCCAACAATATTCGCTTCCATAGTTGTACGTTTCTTGGTTCTGTCGCAGGACATCAGCCCACGCAGTACACCCATTGGCGCAACAAGCTTCAGTTCACTGGCAACACACGTTTTTATATTGATCCTGAAGATACTGATCTGCTGGAGCAATCTGATGCTGCTGAACTACAAGCAATCTTAACCGGTATTGGTGAAGCAGATTTAGCAGAGCTCTCAAAGAGCTCTATGTTGCTTCCTGGATGGTCTTCGGATGTTGGGAACTTTTCAAATGATGTTCTCACCAAGGTTAAACTGAAGGGCACGATCGTGACTGGAATTATGGATGTTCGCGGTACCGCAGATGTCTTCGGTACCATGCTCATGACATTCCGTCCTGAATCAGATTCGGGTCCATTGAGTTATGGCGGGTTGACCGACTCTTTCAACACAACCATTGGCTACTTTGGGTCAACGGAAGGTGATGGCGAGGGCTCGAACCCGGGAAGTGAGCCTGAGGGCTATGGCGCCATTACCATACGTTACGATCCAGATGCCATCTTGCCAGACGGTATTCCATGGCCAATCAGTTGCAGTCCTGTACCCCTGACCTATGTTGAAGGAGGTTCGATGTGATTGGCCGTATCGATAACAAATTAGCCAAGCGAGCACGACGTGTTGTGCGCCGTGGTTTTAGTCTTGTTGAATTACTTATCGCGCTGGCCATTACGGCCGCGTTGATGGTCGCCACAATGACCGCACTCGATGCTTCCTTTACGGCGTATCAGACCACAACTGAAACAGCTTCAACTCATGCGATTGGGCGGCTCACAGTCGATCGTATTCAAGCCATGATCCGTACCGGACAAGGATTTGGTCCACTTCCTTTGGTGCCTTCGCCAACGACACTAAAGAGTGATTACATTGATATCGTTACGCCAGCCGGGCAACAAATAACAATAGAGTGGCAATCATCCGCCGAAGCACTTTATGTGATTGTCGATGGTGATGAACATCTTCTTATGGAAGGTGTGATTGCTCAAACGGATCCGGATACCGGTGAAACAGTCGCGCCTTTTACACTTGAATTTGCCAGTGGTAGGCAGTTGTATCGCGCGACCATTGACTTTCTTATTGTTCCTGATGACAACATGAGCGTCGTTCTTGATGGAGATTCAGAACAGACGTTGCATTTGATCGCTTCCTCAATGCCGCGATCACTGGCTTATTAATTCGACTTTCAATGTATTTGAAGCTCTCGGCTTAATCGTCAAAGAGGATCGAGGCAATACAGCCCGGCGCTTCTGTAAGACTAACTTTGCGCAAGGTGGCTCGTTCAGGTAGCAGTGGAGCCATGCGCTGGCTTATCAACGTAACGACATTTTCTGCGGTGGGGCTGATGCCCTGGAACAACGGAGAAGTATTGAGATCTGCCCCCTCGATGGGCGCGATTGCTGTTTTGACCGCTTGCTCAAGTTCGTGAAAGTCACAGACGACGCCATCTTGATCTAGTCGATCAGCCGCCACATGGACCACCAGTTGCCAATCGTGCTCATGCGGCTCTTCATCGACGCCTTGGATGGTGACGGCATGAGTGGCGAGAAAGCTGAGATGGATGGTCAGTTCGTACATGAATAGTTGGTGAGTATACCGATCTCAAGCCCAAGCTTCTGGTGCTATTTCTGGTTCGGAGCCTCGGCGCGGTATCCTGCTCTTTCATATGAGTGATCAAGCACCACTAATGCTTTCGGTATCTGGGGCGCGAGGTATCGTTGGGAAGACCATGACACCTCAGGTTGCTGCAGCATTTGCTGCGGCGTATGGAGGTCATCTACAAGATTCAACTGATGGCGTCCCGCTAGTGTGTGTCGGGCGCGATGGTCGAGCGGGTGGTGAGCAGCTTCATCA
>CALCOW010000435.1 GCA_937899935.1 uncultured Phycisphaerae bacterium | reverse complement strand
TAGGCTACAGCGGTGGCACCGTCACGGAACCTTCCTACGAAGAAGTCTGTACTGGCAAAACTGGCCATGCTGAAGTCGTTCATGTGACCTTCGATCCAACCGAGATCACATACCAGCAACTTCTCGATGTCTTTTGGACCATTCATGATCCAACCCAAATGAATTGCCAAGGTCCAGATGTCGGGACACAATATCGATCTACCATTTTCTATAACTCTTCTGAACAAGAAGATTCAGCAAAACATTCTAAGAAGGTCCAAAGCACCTCCGGCCAATACAGGCGACCCATTGTGACGGAAATTGCACCGACTGATACATTCTGGCCGGCCGAGGATTATCACCAGCAATACCTTGCCAAACGCGGAATGGGCGCCTGCCCATCAAACCTTAAGTCGTAACAAACAACTACTTTTGTTTTGTCATCGTGATATATCCATCTTGAACACTCACGAGGATATCACCGTCAATATCCATGCCAATTCGAAATGGAAATGTGCCGCCATGCTTTGACAATTTCCAAGCTGCAATGCGATCAAAAATAAGTGACTGTTCCATGGCGCAGACCTCCGCACGCTCTTTTGAATACATCACGGTGGCACTTCCACTACCAAGAACTCGGGCTTGGCCTGATGCGGTCACAATAACGGCGGTCGATTCATCGATACCAAACGCTTGAATCTCTTCACACAGTTGATCCTGTAAAGCCCTCGCCATAAACACCAACAATCTTCCCATTCTCTCTCGCTCTTCAAAATGAGTGTCAATGATGACATTCTTGAGCAACGGAACTGAAAAGATTGAAGTCTGCAATTGCACCCGCTCGTAATACGGGTTTCTCATACTCTGTTCTGATGTAACAGATCCCTCGCTTGCTTCGAAAATAATGCCTCCAAGAATCATCGCCCCCGCGCTTGTGCCACCAAGAACAGATCCTCTTTGATAAGCCTCCGTCACAGCCGTCGACAAGGGGGTATTCGCCCAAAAATCAACATAATCAGCCTGATCACCTCCGGCAATAAAAATGCCTTCTGCTTGATTGATCTGCTCTATGACCCAAGGGTCTGCCGCCAACTCACGAGAATCAACCAATAACGTTTGCACTGAGTCAATCAATCCAATGTCGTGATACAGATAGTGGTTGTAACCGTCACTACGACTCGCACGCAAAACCACAATATCTCCGTGGTTGGCTTGGCGGTTAAACCAAGCAAATGCTTCATCTGGATCTCGTCCACCGCCAATGAGCACCAAACCACCACCTGGACTTGAAACAACATTTTCAGGATTGCCAAGGTGCCAGGCTTTCAGTTGAGCGGGCCGATCATGAATTACACATGATGGCACCAACAAACACACGACCGCAAAGATCATATAGATCATTGCGGTCGAAACGTGTTCTATCGAATTACGCATGACCAAATCGGTCAGACGCCAGCAGCCTGAACATGACTAGCACGATAATCCTTAAGGTGATTGATCAGGCCATTGGTTGAACTGTCATGTGTTTTAATGTCGCCCTCAGATTCGAGTTCTGGCAAGATTGCCTTTGCAAGCTGTTTGCCAAGCTCGACACCCCATTGATCGAAAGAGTTAATGTTCCATACGGCGCCCTGGGTAAAGATCTTGTGCTCATACATAGCAATGAGCCGACCAAGGGTACGCGGCGATATCTCTTCAACCATAAAGCTATTTGTTGGACGGTTGCCATCGAATACTTTGTGTGGCACCA
>CALCOW010000434.1 GCA_937899935.1 uncultured Phycisphaerae bacterium | reverse complement strand
CCGTCGCGGTCCAGCAAGAGACAAAGCTATACGCGGCTTCCTTCCCAAGAAACTCGGCAATGCGCCGCTCTAGGATGTGATGCGGTTCAAAGGTGCCACAGATAAATCGTACTGATGCAGTGCCAGCCCCATACCTTTGAAGACCTTCCACGCCAGCCGCAACAACATCCGGATGATTCGCGAGGCCAAGGTAGTTGTTAGAACAAAAGCAATCGACCTTTCCATAGCCCTCCAAGTCAATGGATGCATCCATTGGGCCTCGGATGGTCTGCAACTTTTTGAGTTGACCGGTTGATTCCAGATGCCCAAGTGTTTTGGCGCTACGCTCGTCAAATAATTCAGAGCCGCTTAAGCCTGTTGCACTCATGTCATGCCCCTGACTGAGATTCAAAATAAGGGATGATGTACTCGGTAAAGGTTTTCTCCAAATCATGCTTTGGAGAAAACCCCCAATCACGCTCTGCTGCCGAGCAGTCAACTTTTGCGGGCCAGGAATCCACAATCGCCTGACGCTCTGGTGTCACATTGAACGTGATCTTCGCGCTCGGATAATGATGTCGAACCAACTCAGCACATTCTTCAGCCGATGGACTAAACGCCGCAACGTTGTAACAAGACTTCGTCAACTGCTCGACTGGCGCCCCGGTATATTGAAGGGTTGCTTCAATGGCATCAGGCATGGTCATAAATGGAATACGGGTATCTGGGCGAACAAAGCACTCATACGGCTCACCACGAATCGCTGCATGCAACATCTCAGGTACAAAGTCACTAGTGCCGCCGGTTGGCTGTGTGACCGCACTAATCAACCCTGGAAAACGCAGGCATCGGAAATCGATCCCTGAGAACTCTGCCGACTTTTTGCCTTGTCGCCGATGATACAACGCGTAGTAGCGGCCAATGTTCTCGACCGCAAGCTTATTACAACCATACATCGTGCGCGGGTGGTGGAAGACTCGCTCATCAACTGCACCAGACTCTATTTTGTGTCCATGATCAGAAAAACCATAGACCGCGATCGAGCTTGGAAAGAAAAACAGAATCGGCCTGCCACGCTCTTCTGCTGCCTGTGTGGCTTGCCGAATCATTCCGACACTGCCAGTGACATTGACGTCATAGGCAACGGCCGGCGCATGTTCGGCGGCACTACTCAGAAGCGCCGCTAGGTGGTAGACCTCATCGATATCATTGCGACCAAAAATTTCAGCAACCAGTGACTCGTCACGAATATCGCCAAGATAACTATTTGAGACTAATGGAGCGTGCGTTGCCGGCAACTCGGCAAGGTCTAGCGTGCTGACCTGGCCCGCTCCAGAGTCGACAAACGCGTGCAGTAGGCCATGCCCCACCTCACCACCGGCACCGGTGATTAGTACCTGCTCTGGCCGCTTAAATCGATCACGAGATGTTAAGTCCATGACTGCTTCCAATTCCATTGCCGCTATTGTAGCGAAAGCAGCGGATCCGCAGAACAACCCAAAACGAGCAGAAGAAATATTCATTCAGGATATGTTCACGATTCCTTGCCGGCCGACTGCTAGCATGTGTTAATGCTACTGGCCACCCAACCACCTCTGCGGATGGCCCCAATCTTGGGCCTGACCAGCGACGACTTTGTCGCGAGCGCTCAAGCCCGCGGGGTCGCCAAGACCAAAGCGCTTTGCCAATATCGAGAACTCTTCCGCCAGGGAAGCGTCTCAAACGAGATGACCCCCACGGGCATCTTGGCAGTGGCCCGCTCAGTCGCTGACGGACAGGCCACGAAATTTATATTGCAAGCCAACGATGGACTCGAATTGGAAAGCGTTGTTTTACCCATCGAGTCTCGCAGCGGCCGCCAGCGGTGCCCCCTGTGCGTCTCAAGTCAGATCGGCTGCGCAATGGGTTGCACCTTTTGTGAAACGGCCCAGATGGGCCGGTTGCGCCACTGTCTACCAGAGGAGATCATCGCACAGTGGTACACCGCGACCCACGAAATTGGAGCGACTATTACCAATATTGTGTTCATGGGCATGGGCGAACCCATGGACAACTTCGATCATGTCCAGAAGGCGATTGAAATACTGATCGATCGCAATGGACCTTGCATCGCGCCATCACGTATCACCGTCTCAACCGTCGGCCACATCAAAGGCATGGCACGGTACACCCAACTCGCAAACACCTCCGGCATGGGCCGCTTGGGACTGGCGGTATCTCTGAATGCACCCAACGACATGATCCGCAGTCAAATCATGCCCTTGAACAAAGCCAACAATATGGCTTCTTTGCACCAGGCCATGCAGAATTGGCTCGTCAGGCGCCGGCGTCTGCTGATCGAATATGTGGTCATTCCTAATGTCAATGACCAAAAAGAACACGCTCAAGAAGTGGCCGCTTATATCAGTGATCTGCCACGCACGACGGTCAACGTTATTCCATATAACCCACGCCGCAATTCACCTTGGCCGGCGTGCTCCGATCAAGCCGCCTCTCAATTTGCCCGCTGGCTTGGCGAACAAGGCAACAAGGTCTTTGTCAGGCGCCACCGCGGCCGCCGACTGATGGCTGCCTGCGGCCAACTCGGCAAGCAACCCACTAAGGTGACTCAGATACAGAGTCAGTGATGTCCCATTCTTGCTGCATGGTGGGATCAATAGCCCGATCAAGACGATCCATTTCGACCTGATCTGAATCAAACACATATTGACGAAAGACATCCATTGCCTCGTCTTCGAGTCGCTGCTGTTCAGCCAGCAACGCCCGCAGCCGCGCCCCAGCAAGGGCGACATCTGCAGTCAGTGACCCTTCATCTGATTCAGGTGAAACATCGGCCAGTGACCGCAGTGGTTCATAAGCACGGACCGCTTCCACCAGACTGAGATACACCGGTTCGAGTTGCTCTTGCAAAGCTGCCTGTGCTGCCATTGCTTGCGTCCGGGCAATCGGCGTCAATTCCTTCACTGACATCGCCCTGGCAATCCTTTGTTGATCACGGCTTGGCGCAAACACACGGGGGTACGCCGCCCGCAGCCCCTCACTTTGGAGTGTTGCCGCATTGGCTGGATTGACTGCTTCCACAAGTTCCACCAATCGCGCCAACCAAACATCATTGACCCCCCGCACCGCTAGGGCGGCCACCAAACGCTCTCGCTCAAGAGCCGCCACTTTCGACCACTCGCCATCAAACCTGGCCTGCCGAAGGTCGTGTTGGGTCTGACTGATGACTAATTCTCTCTGCACCAACGCGGCATGAAGCGCCTGCTCATATCCCAGTAACTCTTGAGCAACGACATCACGAGCTGCTCTGCCAAGCTCTAAGCCTGCCACCAGCGAGGAAAGATCAATACCTTCTCCACTCAGTGAGCTTAAGCCGATCCACTTCTGACGGCGCAAACCGTCAACGAGTTCACCTCCATCAGGAAAACCTTGCGACTCTGCCCAGGCCTCTACACTCTGGGCCGCAGCAGCCTCTAAAGCGATGCGACGAAGATCCCATTGGCGAAGAAGCTCAAGTTGCTCTTGGGCCGCCTGCTCCAGCTCGACACGCTGGACAATGGCTAACTTCGCCTCAGCCAGTTGGGCTTGAATGTCATTACGTTCATCTTGAAGCTGCTCAAGCAACTCACGCGCCACTTCATCATCTGCATGTTCTGCGACGAAACGGCGGGCTTCTTTGATGGCCAGACGTTGTTCATCAAGCTCAAGCATCAGTTCTGCCACCGCTTTAAGACGTGGGTCCTGGGAAGTCATCGGAGGTGGCATGATCTGACCAAGTTCTTGGTTGAGTTCAGCCAGCGACTGACGAAAGACTTGACGGTGTTCTGCCAACAGCGATCGCAAATCATCTTCGTTGGCAGCAACCAAACCCAAGCCTTGAAAATCGATGCCACCATCACCCTGACCGTCGACCGGCGACAGTCGCTCACCATGGCCTGCGCCATCACCAACTAAGATCACCCCCAGAGGCGCGGTGATCAGACGTGGCTGATCAAGCTCATAGACTGATTGCACTGGCAGCCTTGGACCGCTTTCAAACGAACGTCCTGGCAAAGCCACCAGAGTGCTGCCAAGGATGCCAGCCAAGATGATTGATGACCCTACGCTCACGTGAACAGTCCCTCCGTCTCAGGTTGCTCTATCCTATCCCAGATGCACCACAATACGCTCATCATCGGCGCCGGCCCAATCGGCCTTGAAACTGCAGTCGAGCTACAGCGTGCTCAAATCGACTTTTGCCAGATCGATGCGGGCCCACTGGGAAGCACCATCTTTCATGAGTTTCCGCCTCAGACAACCTTTTTCAGTTCTAGTGAGCGCATCGCTATTGCTGGCATGCCACTGCAAACCCCTGACCAAGGAAAGGCCACCCGCGAAGAGTACCTGACCTATCTCCGCCAAGTGGCCGGCACGTTCGACTTGAAAGTACAGACCTACACGCGCGCGACGGCAGCGCAATACAAGGATGACCGCTGGCATGTAACGCTGACCGATGAGCACCAACAAAGCAACGTCATCACGGCCACGCATGTGGTCCTCGCCACCGGAGGCACCGCCTTTCCTAGAAAGCTCAACATTCCCGGTGAAGACCTCACCCATGTCACTCATGACCTGGGTGACCCCCACCGATTTTATGATCGCCAGGTGCTCATCATTGGCGGGCGCAACTCTGCGGCCGAAGCGGCCCTCCGCTGCTATCGCGTTGGCGCCCAGGTCACCATCAGCTACCGCGGCCCTGAACTCGCTGAACGCGTGAAGTACTGGCTACGACCAGAGCTCGAATCGCTCATGCGCAGCGATGCGATTGCCCACCATTTCAACACCGAACCAGTGCGCCTTACTCCGGACTTCGTCGAGCTCAGAAACACCGCCAATCAAGAGGTAAAAAAAATCACTGCTGATGATGTCCTATTGATGATTGGATACCAGTGCGATGGTGCCATGTTTAAGATGTTTGGCATTCAGACCGAAGCCCCGCATGGCGCACCATGCTTTGATAAAAAAAGCATGCTCACCAATGCCCCTGGTGTCTATGTCGCAGGCACCGCCACCGCTGGTACGCAGCAGCGCTTTCGAGTGTACATTGAAAATTCACATGTACACACGCGACGTATCGCCCATCATCTACAGGGGTTACCACCGCCACCAGATCCAAAGCTCTTAGAACTTCCGGAAAGCTAAAACTAAACCGATGCGGCGACCGCTGCCTCAAGTTCGTCAAAGGGAATCTGCACGCGAGGATCTTCAGTGACCCAAGCGTAGGAGATGGTGCCATCAGGCTCAACCACAAAGGCGCTGCGCTTGGCCACACCCTTAAGGCCCATCAGGTCCTCATGCAAGACGCCATAACTGGTGGCGATCTCCTTGTTGAAATCTGACAGCAATGGATAAGAAAGATTCTCAGCCTCGCGAAACTTCTTTGCCACAAAGGGGCTGTCGATACTAATACCGAAGACCTTCACACCAGCCTCAAGCAAGGCCGACCATTGATCGCGAATATGGCAAGCGCCATCAGTGCAGACAGGGCTAAAAGCAAATGGATAAAAGAGCAAGACGGTCCGACCTGAATCAAAGGCGACGCCAACGTCGACCATCTCACCGGGGCCTTCTGGAAGCTCGAAACGGGGGGCTTTATCACCAATTTGTAGTGCCATAGATCAATCCTCTCTGATGTGGAAGTGGAGCCCCGACACAATAACCCATGAACCAGTGCCACGCCACCGGCCACAGCTTCTATGATGCGATCCTAGCGTCTGGTGAATACACATGAACATCACAATCATTGGCTCTGGCGGACAGATCGGCAGCCGACTCCTAACAAGCCTGGCACCGTTGGGCGCCATCACGGCACTTGATCGACCGCAATTAGACCTTGCTGACCTCGACGCCATCGAATCTTGCCTCTGCGAAACGACCCCTGACATCATTGTCAATGCCGCCGCCTATACCGATGTCGATGGCGCTGAAGAAGATCAAACCACCGCCCACCTCATCAACGCCCAGGCGCCAGGCCGAATGGCCGCCGCGGCCAAGGCCTGTGGTGCCTTGTTGGTTCACTATTCAACTGATTACGTCTTTGATGGAACGAGCTCCATACCCTACCGTCCCGAAGATGCTCCCAACCCATTGAGTGTCTATGGACAAACCAAGCGTGACAGTGAACTTGCCGTGCTCGCCGCCGACCCTGAACATCGACACTCGTTGATCTTGCGCACCAGTTGGATCTACGACCACGTTGGTCGCAACTTTCTTTTGACGATGCAGCGACTTGCCCAAGAACACCAAACCCTGAAAGTCGTCGATGACCAATACGGCGCTCCGACCTTTAGCAAAACCATTGCTGATGCAACCGCACAGATCTTGGCTCAATCAGTCAGTGGCGACCAGGGCAACCGGCACCTCGATCGACGCGGCGGCCTTTACCACTTGACGAGTACCGGAGAAACAACCTGGTTTGGATTTGCCACGGCGATCATCGATCACGGCCCCACCCAACCTTCGATTGAACCAGTTGGCACGGATGCCTTTCCACGACCCGCCCACCGACCCCGCAACTCACGGCTCGACCTGACCAAGACCACCGAGACTTTTGAACTCGACCTACCTTCTTGGCAAGAGGCCTTGGCAGCGTGCCTCGACGAACAATCAGATGAACTCCAATAAAGCTTCGCTCCCGTGATCACAGTTGCTGACATCAGGCGCAGGCAACTGCACCGCAGCACTATCAGAATGACGTTCAGGCCCGGGACCCCGGCCAGTGCAGCAGCGTGGCGATCAAACCCCACCAACATGGACGAAAGGATGCGATGTGCCCCTGGGTATTGAGCATGGCCACCGTACGCCCGCGCACGACCACCCTAGCGCTCATCGCGTCGAGCCCGCGCCGCTGAAGAATCGGAGGTAACGGACCTGGCCGAAGCGGAAGCGACCGCTTAAAGCGTCGCACCGCGGCCAGTGAACTGAACTCCGCCACAAAGTCGTCACCCTGATCACGGAGCAATAGCTTATGCCCCTCAAATTCGACTTGGAGATCGCACTCAATCTGCAGGGACATCGCTCACGCGCCGTCGTGAGCACGGGTTCTGATCCGAACAGTTCCATTGAGCCGCCAAGGAGCATGGCGAGCCTCAGCGCCGGTACCACTTGGTATTTCGATAGTCATGCCGTCGAATTCGTAAATGATTTCAGCATGCTGGCCGGTCAATCGCTCGTAAAGTCCACTGGCCAAGTCCGGCCAGTTATGGGTATCTGAGGTACTCATTGAAAGCTCCATTCGCTGTAAGGAGATTGAAAAGTGATCTACGCTTTAAGCAACCCCGAAGTGTAGACACGCGATCAACTCGTTTTCATGAGTTTGAATGAATTCACCAAGAATTTACAGCTCGACACCCTGGCCGCACCAAGCGTGCACTCGCCCCGCCAGGATTGCCTAAGCACTGTTTTGTAGCCCACAACATCAAAGAACAAGCAGATTAGCCAAAAGGAAACACTTGACTACTGATCAAAGGCACTGACATAGTGTTCGATGATCGTTCGGCCCCGCTCTGGCAAACGCACACTCACGACATCAAAGCGAATGGCATGATCTTGTGCTAACGGGTGACGCATCAATTGTCGGCCAGCCCGCACCTGTCGAGCGCGCTTAACTGGGGTCATTGAATCGAGCGGGTTGATCTCTTGCGCGTTGCTTCCTTGGGGCAAGACACGGGTCTTGACCTCAACAATCACCAACGTTTTGCGATCAGGCGACCACATCAGCAGATCAATTTCATCTGATCCGAGTCGCAGGTTGCGACCGATCGTGCGATAGCCCCGTCGCTTTAACCATCGCTGCGCCAAGCGTTCGCCCTGGTCACCGGTACGGAGGTGGCCCGGCGATCTCGAAAACGCCTTGAACAGCCAGCGACAAGGTGCCCACCACCGCACCAGAATTATCCTTGTGGAACAAAACGCACCATCACAATATCCATGACACGATTCGACATTTCGACAATATTATCGAAGATACCGCGCTGCATAAGCTCGTCGATGTAGCGTTTCTGCTCGCGCTGATAGAGGCGATTATGAAGCTCTTGCCGCAATTCATTTTGCACTTGAGCACTGTAGAGACTCTGACCTTCATCTTGCTCGAGTTTAATCACGTGTATCCAAACCGTGCGACGACCGCGCGAAAAAGGGCCCGCTGTGTCACCGCTGTTGAGCCCTACCAGGTGTTGCTTGTATTCCTCAGCAATTTCAATGTCACTGATGCCATCAGGCCCCATGAGGAAAGAATCCCAGACACCATCATTGCGCATACCCTCATCTTTGGCGACATCCATAAAGGCTTCGCCTGCCATCAGACGCTGCTCGATTGATTCGATGCGATCCTCATTGCCCTCGGTGGTGACCTGAATACGACCCAGCGACACTTCGGGCTTGGGATTGTATTGCTCGTACTTTCGCTTGTACTCACGCTGCACGTCACGCCAACTCACCACCACATGCGGGCCAATCTTGGTGCGCAGCAAGTGTCCAATCAGCATCTTGTTCCGCTCGAGATCAACTTTTTCGTCAAGCGTCAATCCCTCTTCTTCCTGCATGCGTCGCTCAGCCTGCGCCCGAACACCGCCGCCCTGACCGACGAGTTCTTCACGCAAGTTCCGCAAGAACCCAAGCAATCCGGTTTGCTGTTCGTCGCTGAGACCAATCTGAGCTTCAGACAAAAACAGTTCGTTGAGAATGACATCTTCCAATCGTTTTTGGACGGTGGCGAATGCTTTTTTGCGAAACTCGTCAAGACTCAATCGACGCGCTTCTGCCCAAAGTTCATCAGAGACTGGATCAAGCACTTCGTTGGCAAAGATGGGTCGCCCATTGACTTGTCCGATCATGCTATCGACAACCACTTTTTCACCAACGCGCCGAACAACCGTCCCTGGCTGTGGCGGACCGGCTGAATTTCTTGATAAGGCTTCTTCCCGCTCCTCAGCTGCGCCCTGCGCCGTTTCCTCCGGCGGATCCGTTCCAGGTGGAAGCACCGCATTGGCGATACGCTGCTCACCACCAGCCGCCTTGTCATCGTCGGTCGACGCAGCGGGCTGCGTTTGTTCGGCGGCCGCTGGCTGGGTCACAA
>CALCOW010000433.1 GCA_937899935.1 uncultured Phycisphaerae bacterium | reverse complement strand
TGTATCATTTTTAAAATCATTTAATTCCATACCATTAGAGAATATAAAATCATAGAATGATATTTTTACATTTGAAACATCATAAAACACTAGGTAAAACCCATTTAAAAAAAATGGGAGGGGGGTAAAGGATTTCCTGCAATCAAAAAAAAAACTTTTGAATTTGATTGGTCCTGAGCAGGCGAGCCGCATCCATTTTCTGATGGATCACCGGCGTAATCGTGCTCGTTATGAGGGTCAACAAGCAGCCCTTGGTGGGAACACACCCCCCCCTCTGCCCTCTGATTGAAGTTGACGATATTTGCTCTGCGTCTTACATTCATAGATCGGTTGCTTTCGGCCTAAGGCTGTTGTGTTGTGATGAAAACACAAACAGCTCTTGAGTTGGTGGGACTCGCCGATCACAACTTACTATCGACCCAGCATTATTGCTGTTCCGGAGAGGGTATTTGGATGGTTCGACACAACTCACAGATGAAAGAAGAGTTGCTTGCCTTCCTTCGGACCCAACACCCGAGTGTTTGCCGACATTGGTTTGACGAAATTGAACCACTCGAGGTTTCTAATGGCACTTTAAAGTTGCTGGTTCGTGAAACTGTGCAACTCAAGTACCTACGCCGTTGTTGTATTGATCAATTTACTGAGGCAGCTCAAAGTGTCTCTGGACGCCTATTAGTTGTTAGTTTTGTTGGTGAAGATGATGTTGATGGATCGCATAGCCCTTCTTTCGACAACTTGTTTGAACAGATACCTCCAGTTGTCCCTAATGAGCCCTTCTCACCACTAGCTGTTGATGATGAGATGCTTATTAGTCCTGATTATTCATTTGACAACTTTGTCATTGGGCCTGGGAATCGATTGGCACATGCTGCAGCTTATGCGGTTGCGCAGAAGCCTGGTAAGGCTTACAACCCACTGTTTGTTCATGGTGGTGTTGGTCTAGGAAAAACACACCTACTGCAAGCGATTTGCCAATTAGCTATGACCCATCGCCCTGACCTACAGATTTACTACATCTCATGTGATGGGTTTATGACGCATTTTCTCGAAGCTGTACAGGCAGGCCAAATGATGGACTTCCGTCACCGTTTTAGAAATGTTGATTTGCTAGTTATTGATGACATCCATGACCTTTCAAAGCGAAACCGGACACAAGAAGAGTTTTTCCACACGTTTAATAGCCTTTATCAAAGTGGCCGCCAAATAGTGTTGTCTTCTGATGCTGCTCCTGATGAGATTCCAGATCTTGAAGAACGATTAATTAGTCGATTTAGTTGTGGTTTAGTGGCGCAAATTGAACGCCCTTGCTATGAAACGCGTGTTGCAATCGTTAAACAAAAGGCGTTTGTACAGCAGATTGATCTTCCAGATGATGTATCTAGTTACATTGCGGCGAAGATAGATACGAATATTCGTGAGCTTGAGGGAGCACTTACTAAAGTGCATAGTTTGGCACATGTTAATGGTGTGCCAATTTCACTAGCTTTAGCGAAAGAAGCGATTGGTGATCGCTCTAATCGTTCACGCTCACAACACCCCAGTATTCAAAGTATTATCGATACCATCACATCTTATTACGATGTAAAACTCACAGACCTACTTTCCAAACGACGACAAAAGTCGATCGCATTGCCGCGTCAAATTGGTATGTGGTTAGCTCGAAAGCACACCCGCTACAGCCTTGAAGAAATCGGTGGTTATTTTGGTGGTCGTGATCACACAACTGTAATGCACGCTATTCGAGCGATTAACACTAAACGCAAGGGTGACTCATCTTTAGATCAAGATCTAAGTCATCTTGAAGAACAATTGAGTGCTCAACCACCTGTCGATGCAACCGATTCTTCTAAGCACTAATTAACAAGTGAATGTGTGAATGAGCCAATGGCCCACCCAGGTTCGCCATTAGGGGTGCCTATTGAGTTGCACAGCGCCCTTGGGCTTGATTCCACATTTTATCCCCAAAGCATTATCAATCTGCCTGTCTGTAATACCCTTGATTGGGTGTGAATAGAGTGTCTAAGAAACCTCTCTTCCGATGGTGGTGGCTTGTGGGCCAAAATGGACCAACTTGTCTGGTTTTATCCAAGTCACTTTCGCAGAGACATTTAAACGACATAAGAGTCAGAGGTGCTGACATATTACTCACAGGTGGGGTGAGATATAAGTGTTTATAAATAAGTGGTTTGTGGCCCTTATTTTAGGTTTTCCACAATTAGACAGGGTTAATTAACGAGAGAAGATGAGGAATACTTAAAGGGGTTTGTTATTAGAAATACTCGTTTTCCTAGCTCTTGGAACTCGTTGGCACCTAGAACAAAAAACAGTTGTTCGTTGAGCGATAATAATTTTCTTTAGGGAGCGAGCACATCGTTCACATGGTTCACCTGATCGTCCATAGACCTGGTGATGGTGCTGGAACTGGCCCGACTGATTTAGGGGATTGCGATAATCAGAGATCGTTGAGCCACCAGAATCAAGAGCTGCTTGGAGGGTCACTCGAATTGATTCAGCCAATCGACGAACACGAGTTGAGTTGAGTTGACATGAAGGTGTCGATGGATGAATCCTTGCTGTAAAAAGTGCTTCATCAGCATAGATGTTGCCTATCCCAGCCACGACGGTTTGATCAAGGAGTGTTGCCTTGATACTTCGCTTTGTCTTTTTGAGCGATGAAGCTAAGTCATCTTCATCCAAAGTGAGAGCATCTGGTCCCATACAGTGATCAATTCGCTCTTGCATTGCTTCTCGAGATGCAAGGAGGCGAAGCCCACCAAAGCGTCTTGGATCACGAAAACACAAAACAAACCGACCCTGTGGCCCATCAACTTGCCAAACACAATGAATATGCGGGTCAACAGGGGTTTTCATCGGCCCCCTCAATAACAGCAATTGTCCTGTCATACCTAAATGAACACAAAGGACTCGACCGGACAAACCTTCAAAAAACAGGTTCTTACCATGGCGAGCCAAGGCATTAATTTTGTCAGATTTCAACAACTGCTTCTCAAGAGACCCACCCCAGACAACAGTTTGGGCCCCGATGAGGATGTCTTTTCGTAGAAGTGCTACAGAAATGACGTGAGCACCCGCAAGATTTGGTGCAAGTGTGCGTCGAACACACTCCACTTCAGGTAGTTCGGGCATATCTCACTTTCCTATCATTTAGTCATGAAACACAGACGAAGTTGATCGTCTCACCACCAAACAGGGGAGTATACTCATCACAGTCATTAACCCGATTTACAGGGAGCTCATCTGATGTCGAATACCGAGCCAAAGAACGACAAAAACCTTCAAATGAACGCTGAGCAAACGGCTCAGAAGGTGAAAGACGCACACCAGCAAATATCCTCAGAAATAGGCAAGGTGATCGTAGGCCAGCATCAAGTTGTAGATGAGCTCTTAATATCCCTATTTTGTGGTGGGCACGCTTTGGTTGTTGGTGTTCCTGGATTAGGAAAGACATTACTTGTATCAACTATCAGCCGTACTTTGACCCTGGATTTTTCACGTATTCAATTTACTCCAGACCTCATGCCCTCAGATCTTACGGGTACCGAGGTGATTGAAGAAGATAAAGCAACAGGTGCTCGTCGTCTACGTTTCGTTAAGGGACCTATCTTCTCGAACGTGATCTTGGCAGATGAGATTAACCGTACACCACCAAAAACACAGGCGGCGCTCTTAGAGGCGATGCAAGAACATCAAGTAACCGCAGGTGGTGTGCGACATGCTCTACCTCATCCATTTTTTGTTTTAGCAACTCAAAATCCCATTGAACAAGAAGGCACCTACCCACTTCCAGAAGCCCAACTCGATCGTTTTATGTTCAACATCCAGATTTCTTATCCCAACGAGACCGAAGAGTTGGCGATTGTTCAGCAAACAACATCACTCAAAGAGGCTCACCTCGATGCTGTGTTAACAGCTGATGATGTTGAAGAAGTTCAAAGATTAGTTCGCCAAGTTCCAATTGCCGACCATGTGGCACGTTACGCAGTCAGAATTGCCCGGGCGACCAGAATACGCGATGTTTCCGATCCACCAGCGGTCGTTAAGAATTATGTCAGTTGGGGCGCTGGACCAAGAGCAAGTCAATTCTTGGTACTCGCTGCTAAAGCACGAGCTGTGTTGTCTGGTGATGTCCATGTCACACCAGAACACATTAAGTCAATAGCACCATCTGTTATGAGGCACCGTGTGATTACGAATTTCAACGCCGAAGCAGATGGAATTACATCTGATCAGATTGTCACCTCTCTTTTAGATGAAATTCCCGTCGAAGCAACATCAGGTGGTGTGAAAAAGAACTTAGACACAGTCTTACCATCCTCTACAAATTGAGCCAACTTAATAACTAAAGGAACAATCTGTTTCTCTTTAAATGAGTGGACCTTCAATATGAGTGGTAAGAATCAAAGTCATGTTCGTGCTGAACAATATTTAGCACCTGAAACATTAGCTCAACTCACACCACTTGAACTGCGCGCCAAAATGATTGTAGAAGGTGTTATGAGTGGTATGCATCGTTCACCCTATCAAGGGATGGCCGTTGAATTTGCACAACATCGTCAATATGTGCCTGGAGATGATCTTAAACATTTAGACTGGAAGGTGTATGGTCGATCCGACAAATTAACCATCAAA
>CALCOW010000432.1 GCA_937899935.1 uncultured Phycisphaerae bacterium | reverse complement strand
CGAGGTGGCACTTGATCAAAAGGGCCATCGAAATAGCCATTGCTTTGGACATTGGCATTGAGCACACCAACCAAGATTTCACGTTGGGTCTCTGGATCGAGATAAAAGACAAACCGAGATCGCGTGCCTATCTTTAGATTCAGTCCACCGGGAGTCGTGTAGTTAGTAAAGCTCTCAGGTTGATCAGCAGAGACTGATCGAACATAAAAGAACATGTGGTCGATGGTGTTATAGAGAAGGTGTAATGTATGCCCAGACTCATCGAGAATGCCTGAAATGTAGTTTTCGCCTTCAAGTATGGAAAGTTCATCAGCTCTATCAAATGGTTGGGTGTTGAGAGTAAAGACCGTACGCAAGTCTTCAAAGCTCACGATGTATTGATTGGGAAGCGGTCCATCTTCAATCGAAATATCTTGTCCATCGATGAAAGTGCCGATTTGAATGGCGCCTCGTGGCATGAAGTCATCGAAGTACCCCATGTGCAGAAAACCATCTTCAATTTCTGTAAAGCGAAGGTTGCCACTAATACGACGATGTCCAAGATCGAATTTGTAATAAAAGTATCGTTCTGTCGGATAAACGGTTGCTTGCGCACCAGTGGTTTCCAGAATCAGTCGTAAGACAGATCGAGGTTCGTTGAAATCAACGGTTTGGGTAAGAGTTGTAGAGGCGGCACGTAAGGCTTGGCCTTCAGAGGAAAGAGAGCTATCCAACGTCATGTCTTGGCGCTCTGTGCCTTCCCACCAATGTTCGAGCAAATCCTGATTCAGTAGTACCGTACTGGGTTGTTGAGCAACAGCGCTAGCGGTGATAGCTAAGGTCGAGATGACTAGACAGAGTAAATGCATGAGCTGATACCTCGATGAAGATCATGAAATGAAGGACCTGCCACAGATTAAGTCTCAGTTAGGGGCTATCGGGAATCACAGGAAGGTCAGGAACTATATCCATAACCTGATTGAAGCTTGGTACCCATGCGTGATCCGGCGGGAAGAGTCCTGGCCCAGGAGGCTGTGGTTCGCCCCAACTATTTGATTGTTCAACGTTATGGTTGGGTGGCCAAATACCTGGATAGATATCTGGCCAGTAGTTTGACGCTTGTGATGAGTGATTTGCCGGCCAGTTATCACTCACATTTCCATTATGGGCGCCAGGGTTCCATGTACTTGATACTAACTGGCCATGATTCGGCGGGTATTTCCGGCTGACAGATTTTAAGTGTGGGGCATAGCTATTAGAAACAAGTGTCGTGTGATCATTTGTCGTAGGTCCAATGCCGAGTCTGGATTCCTCGTAGTTGTGGCTTGGCGGCCAAAGACCTGAGACTGCGTTGTCATGAACAGTCTGACCCGATGGACCTGCGGCATGCTCCGGAGGTGGCCAACTATTGCTCGCCGTGGGGTCATGATTAGGTGGCCAGCGTTCACTGACCTCTGTCTGGTGAATTGGTACACCACTATTGGTCAGTCCATGGCCGACAGGAACTTGTGGCGTCCAGTCTTTGGAGACTAAGAAGGTGTGATTCGGTGGCCATGCTTCGTTTTCAGAATTCAGCGTTCCATGGCTTCCCACCGGCGTCGGTTGCCAGTTTATCGTCAAGGTGTAGAGGTGATTGCCTGGCCAGTTTCCGCTTGAGTACGACATGTGTGTCGTTGTCCACCAACTGGTAAACCAATTATGTGTGTTTGGCGGATAAGTTCGACTCACTCCAATCGAGTGATCGTTGTCTGGCCAAGTGTCGCTAGGTTCAGAAGAGGTACCTGCGGAGTTGCCAAATGTGCCAGATCCACCAGGGGTAGATGCGGCGCTTCTGTTGGCATAGTTCTCCCAAGGTGTAGGCACGGGGTCCTTGCAAGATACAACCCGGAGTTGGTCAGCTGCTTTTTGCTCTTGGTAGTACATGAAGCGGTCAAAGACCGCATAGGACAATAACTCTACATCTGACACTACGGTATGCCCAAAGTTTTCAAGGATGGGTCGTAGATCTCTTGCGTCGACCTTTTGGTCACCATTGACATCAGCCTGACCATTGGTGCTATAGAGTTCTGAAGTTAGCCTCACTAAATCGCGTCCATTAACAGATCCATTCCCATCAACATCGTTGATGCTCGTAAGCATTGACTTCTGAATCAGCAGTAAGACATCTGCACCTGAATAGAAGTCATCCCCATCAATGTCAGTAGGTACTTCTGAATTGAGATCGATGCGCATTGCGAGAGCGATAGCGAGGTCATTAGGTGAAATCTTGCAATCGCCGTCGAGATCCTTTGCGAGAAGAGATGATTTATCGAGTACTAATGAATCAAAGGAGGCCACAATATTGTTGGAGTCAGCCAATGCAACGGGGGAGGTGAGGCCTATCATTCCGCTAACAAACAAAATGTTCCTAGATCGTTTCATTTTCAATTATCTCCTATGCTGCTGAGATGGATTCGGCACGTATAGTCATACCCTGCGGCGAGAAGATCATTGGAAAACAACGGCTAATTTTGTCCAATGGTGGAAACATGCGCCGCATGTTAAAACGCATGCCAACGGTTTCTTCCCCATAATGCCCCACCCCATTCTGGGGAGCCTGTTACCTAGCCGTTACAACGTCTGCGGAGGTCTGAGGTATCGTTACCACATATCAACTCGAAAGGAGCCCCCGAAAATGAACACCGCTGCTGACCGAATCGTCGCCCTGGAATCTCAGCTTCGCATTCTCAAGAGAGTGCTTTATGCCGCCTGTGGTATTGGTTTGCTGGCCTTGTTGCTGGCGGGCACGTCCATGACCTCGTCTTCTGACCGCTTGACCGCTCGAGAGCTGCTCATTCGAAACAAGGAAGGCATGATTGCTGTGGGTATTGGGGTGCATGCTTCAGGTACTGGAATGATTAGCATTTTCAACAAGCATGGCATGCCCGTCGCATCTCTGAAGGTGGCAGAAGAAGGCGAAGGTACAGGTCGGCTTGAAATTCGCGGTGATGATGGGGAAACCGTCGTTGGTTTAGGCGCTGGCCCCAAAGGCAATGGGGGCGTGATGGTTCGTAACCATGAAGGTCAGACGGTGGCAGCGTTAACGTGCAATACAAATGGAGACGGATCAGTCTCAATACTCAACAAAAAGGGCAATGCCATTGGTGGTATTGCTGCTACACCAGATGGTGATGGTGGGTTGATCTTGGCAGATAAAGATGGCAAGGCTGTCTTGACCTTACCTCAATAGGTAGCAAATGATGTGTGCATTTTGAGTCATAGCCGCCATCCTTTGCAGGTGCACGGCGCGTTGCCGTCGCACCTGCATCAGCGTAAAATAAAAGCATGCATGTATTAGTGATCAACTTCAATCTGAACGATGTGAGTCGGCCCGAGTACGAAGCAGTTTGTGATGAAGTCGCCAGCGCCTTTGCTGATTGTCCGGGCTTGGTGACAAAGCACTGGCTGGCCAATGAAGAGACCAACACCTATGGTGGTGTGTACGTCTGGCAAGACGAGCAATCAATGCTTGACTACAAGCAGTCAGAGCTCTTCGATGGAATTCAGAATAACCCAGCCTTTGCCAACGTGACGGTGACGGACTTTGAGGTGTTAGCGGCTCCCTCAAAGATCACTGGGGTGGCCGGATCGTGAAGGTAAGACGGATTGTCATCTGTCATAACGCCACGTTGAGAGTTGTTTTCGAAGAAGGCAGTAAGTTTTAGTAGAAAATTGGTTTGTTTTTGCTCTACTCATGATGAGGAACGAAAATGGGTATCGGAAGCAAAATGGAAAACCTATTCCAAGGC
>CALCOW010000431.1 GCA_937899935.1 uncultured Phycisphaerae bacterium | reverse complement strand
TCATCAATGGTATTAACCAGCTGATCATCTCCATAGCTACCTGGCACACTCGCCCCGGGTGAGATACTGTGAAAAACAAGGCTTACCAGGTGGCCGCGATCAGTTCCTCTACGCGAAGAGAGGTAAGAGTGACTCACATCGATGCGTCTTAGCAAGCTGGCACCAACACTCTTAATTGATCCGTGCATAGATATTCTCAGGCAGCGGACGTGGCAGTTTCTTTGATTTGATGGGCAACCTGCGATCCCAGTAGCCGTGTACTCTGATCGAATGATGGCTCAACAAGCCCGCCCTCTTCATTGAATGAGCGAGATGAATCGGCAACGCAAATTTGATGCGCTAAGACATGAACCTTAATACCTTGTAGGATCGTGCGAAGGTGCATGAGTCCCCGTGATCCACCCATTTTCCCTGGTGACACGGACATGATGCCAGCAACCTTGCCCGCAAAGCAAGCCAGTGGCGGATGCTGCTGATCTGCACGCGAGACCCAATCAATCAAGTTCTTGAGAGCCGCCGTGAGTGAACCGTTGTACTCAGGAGATGCGATAAGAAGACCCTGATGAGTCATAAACATCTTCTTGAGTTCAACGACCTCAGACGGCTCCCCCGTACTATCTTCGATGTCCTGGTTGTAAAGTGGTAGTGGAAGATCGTTCAACTCAAGCACCGTCACTTCTGCACCAGCCTCCCGCGCACCCGTCGCAGCAATCTCAAGCAACATCTTGTTACAAGATTGCTTCCGAAGACTTCCTGCAATGGCTAAGATACGCGGCTGGGTACTCAAGTTCGTGCTCCTTCACTGATGGGGGGAAGCCTGAATCTTACTGTCCAACATGATCTTTCACCACCGCCAAGCGAATGAAAATAGTTTTACACCTGCTACGCTATAGGCATGAAAGTCCCCGATATCGACGCACATTTGCACAAAATTCATATCAATGAACGGCTCCGAGGCTTCGGCGAGTCAATCTTTGCTGAAATCAACCGCCTGGCCCAACAGCACAAGGCGGTGAATTTAGGCCAAGGTGCACCAGACTTTGATGGACCAGAGTTTGTGAAAGAAGCGGCTATTGAGGCCATCAACAACCGGTCTAATCAATACGCGCCACTCGCTGGCATTCCAGCCCTCACCGAGGCAATATCAGAGCGATTCAAGAGAGACTCCGGCATCGAGACCGATCCTGGAACAGAGATCACCGTCACATCCGGGTGCACCGAAGCTATTGCGGCCACACTCTTAGGATTACTTGAGCATGGTGATGAGGTCATTGTCTTTGAGCCTTGCTATGACTCATTTGTCCCTTGCATCCATCTTGCAGGCGCCACTGCTCGTTTTGTCGATTTAAGGCCACCCGATTTTGCAATCGACGCAAAAAAACTTGATGCTGCATGCAATGAGCGAACGCGCGCGATCATTGTCAATACACCACACAATCCCTCCGGTCATGCTTGTACAAGAGAAGAACTTAATGCGGTTGCTGAGATTGCTCAGAGGCGAGACCTCATCGTCATCACTGATGAAGTGTATGAGCACCTTATCTATGATCGAACACACATCCGTATGGCCACACTACCCGGAATGCGAAATCGTACGATCACCCTCTCGAGCCTTGGCAAGACATTCTCGCTGACTGGCTGGAAGATAGGATGGGCCATTGCATCACCATCGCTATCATTAGCGGTACGAGCCGCCCATCAATTTCTGACCTTCTCAATACCGCCACCACTTCAATGGGCTGCCGCGAAAGCCCTCTCTTGCAACGAAGACTACTTCACTGAATTGCGCCGCACCTTTAATCAACGAAGAAAACTACTTATGGCCGGCCTGGCGGATGTTGGCTTCAAGTTGATTGAACCACATGCTGGCTACTTTGTGCTCGCAGACCATCGTCCATTTGGGTTTCCTTCTGATCGAATGTTCTGCCGCCATATGATCGAAGAGGCTGGTGTTGCAGCCATACCTGCAAGCGTGCTCTACGAGAATCCAAAACATGGTGAGCACCTGGTTCGATTCGCTTTCTGCAAAAGTGAAGAGACCATCGAAACTGCCCTTGAACAACTTCATGCCCGCCTACGCCGACCTTGATGTGCTTATTCTCTGGCCACCGATTTCAAGTTAATGATTCGATGACGGCTCGCCCACTGGTTGCGTCCCGAAGATCCGCAATCACTTCCTGGAGCTTTGCCTCAGGCACGCTCAACTCAAGAAAAGTCCGAACGTCGTAACGACGAGCAACGATCTTCATCTGATAACGAGCAATCACTGCCGCAATCGCACTAGCATGTTCATATGCATGAGTGACGCGCAGGGCCGCCATTTTGCGAAGTTCTACAATGGCCGCATCAGCAAGCACTGCTTTTGCGGCACCTGCATAAGCACGTATCAAGCCACCAGTGCCGAGTTTGGTTCCACCGTAATACCGGACCACCACCACTAACACGTCCCAAAGTTCATGGCCGGCAATTTGACTGGCAATTGGCTTACCGGCGGTGCCTGCGGGTTCACCGTCATCTGAAGATTTCTGCCCCTGAGCAAGGATTCTCCACGCGTAACAATAATGTGAGGCTGCCTGATGGGCTTTACGCAGGGTATCAAGGGCCTTCTCTGCATCGCTAACGGTGCTCAGTGGAAAGGCTGCTGAAAGAAAACGAGACCCCTTGATCTTCTCGATCTCGCCATAGCTGGGCCCAGCAATACTCAGGTAGGAATCCATTCAATGCAATCTACCTCGATGCCACCATGTGATGCTTGTTTTCTCACCAAAAAGAGGCTGCTGAACCGAAGACAACCCTCAGAGTCCTTCAGCAGCCGGCGGAGCCAGCGCGTCAAACCAATATGGAGACCGCCGATGATCCGCACTGCGCTACTATTCTGTTCTATTCCGGTGGCCACCGCACCAGCAACCGCATCATTGGTCCTGTATGACGCCTCGATCAACATGCAATCGAGCACAGGTGCTAACGCCTCTGTTTCAGTGAGTGGCCCCGCTAACACCGCATCACTCTCAATCAGCTCATCGATCTTTGGTAATGGTTCATTCGGATACCTTCCTGAAGCCTTTACGATGCAACTGGAATCTACTGATGCGCTCGCAGAATTCAATGGGCAGGTCAACTTTGGACTCACCGACACCCAGTTGCTGCTTGCTTCTCTGGAAATGAACGTGACCGGAAATGTCTCCTACGCCGGACTCTTCGAAACAAACACTGGCGATCCGCTTTGGGAGAGAAGCATTAATAGTGGCAACTTAAACGAAGATCTGAAACAGGCTTTAGGACCAGGGACCTACACTCGATTTATACGCCGACGACAATGCGCAGGTTGAGATTAATTTCTCAACGATTCCTATACCCGAACCCGCCGCGGTCATTATTTTGGCAGGCCTCCCCCTGATCTTCCCTATTCGTCGTCGGACGACGGACGAAAACGGATAAGCGTGTAGTAAGCATCAGGATGCAGCAAAGGCTGATCATTGGCACTGCGCACACCATCAGCGATGAGCTCGTGGACATATCCCTCTCGCAACGGCGAGACAGATAAAGACACCTCTTGTCTATCTGCAGAAACTTCAGCAGAACGAATCTCAAGCCTCTCTTGATCGACTTCTGGACTCCCATAGGGACTATGAAGCTTGTAGGTATAGCTCTCCATCCTGTACGAAGAAGGATCTGACGCAGTCTCTACATCAACAGGTTGTGTAAAACGCAATTGGAATCCGTCTTTTGTCAATGACATACGTTGGATATCAAACGGGACTTTTCCATTCCAGGTGACCCGCTGAAGACTGTAGGGCCTCGTGCCCAAGGATGCCCAGCCACGGTTGGTGGATCCTGTGATCATTGAACCATCTTCCATCCATGCAACACGAATAACACCACTGTCGAGGCCCTTAAGAAAGGGAAAGCAGGCACCTTGCCAATGACCATCAACTTTTTCGAGCGCCACGCGCAAGAGTGAAGAATCATGCTGGTCCCCAACAAAGACCTGTCCTTGATATGGGCCGAATTTTCCGCCGGTTGTATCCCAGACCAAACCAGCCGGCGATTTTCCCATCTTTGCATAAGGAAACCAAACAGCGGGCATTTTGAAGTTTGGAACTTCTTCGACGACCTCGTGCATTAAGAGTCCATCTGGAATTTCACCAGGATGCTGAACCCGAGATTTCGGATCATGGGCCGAATCGATACCCCAGGGGTGCCCATGAAACTCACCCTCGACCAAATGGGCGAGCTTACTCGCTCCACACCACTCACCTTGATTGTCTGTATAGAACATTTCACCCTCAGGGCTTGCTTGTACACCCGCAGGTGATCGCAATCCAGCCACCGCTGGAATCATCTCGCCATCAGGCGTGACATAAACCGCCCAGCCTCGCCAAAGCTGTCGCCCAAAAGGTTCTGATCCAAAAGGTTTGTTGAGGGTGATCCAGAAGTTGCCCTGCCCATCTAAACGAGGACCAAATGCGTACTCATGATAATTGCCGCTAATTTTCCATGTATCACAAACTGTCTGCAATTCATCCATTCGATCATCACCATCATGGTCTCGCATACGACTCAATTCACCACGCTGCACGGTGTAAATCCAACCATCATGATGCAGTAAGCCCAATGGCTCTTGCAGTCCTTCTGCGAACAACGACCATT
>CALCOW010000430.1 GCA_937899935.1 uncultured Phycisphaerae bacterium | reverse complement strand
AAGCCATGAATCGCAATGGAAATCAACTGGTGATACTGAGGTCGTGCTAAGAGGATTGCAGGAGTGGGGTGTTTCTGCCCTTCACCATTTTGATGGAATGTTTGCTATTGCCTTTTATGAATCGAGCGCGTGCCGTCTTCATTTGATGCGAGATCGTCTTGGTATTAAGCCACTCTACTACGCCTATGCTAATGATGGTAAGACCTTGTTGTTTGCTTCAGAGCTCCGTGCTCTTCTTGCAAGTCAACTTGTAGCTCGTTCGCTTGATCCAGCTTCACTTTCAACTTATCTGTGGAACGGCTTTGTCGTTGGTCCAAATACGATCATTAAAGATATTAAGCTATTGCCACAAGGAACAACTGCATCCATTGGATTAGAAAATCCGCGAGTCTGTCCAGAGACTTATTGGGAATTGCCCGATCAAGGTGCTTTAGACACATCACCAGATGATGTGAAACAAGCGCTGAACGAATCGATACGTAATCGGATGATCTCAGATGTACCACTGGGGGTTTTTCTATCAGGTGGGGTTGACTCAAGTGTCATCACTGCGATTGCTGCTAAAACCTCAGAAGATTCGGTTCAAACTTTCAATATTGCCTTCGCGGACGATAACTACGATGAATCAGTTCATGCAGAGTCAGTTGCGAAAGCGATTGGAACGGAACATCATCGCATTCTTTTGACTGAGTCTATGTTCGTCAATGATCTCGAGTCTGCATTAGCCAGCCTTGACCAGCCTACTTTTGATGGACTTAATACATACTTTGTTAGTCATGCGGTTCGTAACGCGGGCCTTACAGTTGCACTCTCGGGTACTGGTGGCGATGAACTATTCGGAGGTTATTCCAGCTTTGCTGAGGTTCCTCGAGTGGCTGCTATGTCAGGGCGACTAAGGTGGTTGCCCCGATTGTTCAGTAAGGGCTTGGCTAGCACGATTACGCGCCTCAAAACTGGTAAACCAGGTCTTGTGCCGCCGCAGATGCGGTGGGGTAAGCTTGATGATGTGTTTAAGGCAGGCGGTGATCTGGTTGCGACGTTCCAAGTTTCATATGCGCTATACACGATGGAATTTATGACTCAATTGTGTAAGCATCAGACAGTTGTTCAATATGGCCTTAGTGATATAGATCATTGGAGAAACAAAGCCAGTAAGAGCTCGAAGCTCTATTCCATAAGTACATTGGAATTAGCTCAATATATCGGTCAACGGTTGTTGAGAGATACTGATTCAACCAGTATGGCTGTATCTCTCGAGGTTCGTGTGCCACTGCTCGATCATAAAGTTGTCGAGATGGTTGCTGGACTTGGCGATCAAACTCGTTTTTCCCCATTAGGCCGCAAACAAATGTTGCGTGATCTAGCGCTCAGTGATATTGATCCCAAGATGTTTAATCGACCCAAATCTGGTTTCGTGCTGCCGATCGATAAGTGGTGCCGTCAAAGCTTATCAAGTGCCATCACTGAGATATTTGAAGATGATGATCTCTGCCGTTCTGTCGGACTCGAGCCAAAAGCTGTGAAGGCAATCTGGCAGGCTTTCAATAATGGTTCGCCTGGGATTTATTGGTCGCGCATTTGGGCGCTATTCGCACTGTTGTGGTGGTGTCGTAAATACGATGTGGTGCTTCCCAGTTAGCGCTCTAGAACCAACTACGCTCGTCTGTTGTG
>CALCOW010000429.1 GCA_937899935.1 uncultured Phycisphaerae bacterium | reverse complement strand
GGGCAACACACCAGGCCGGCTTCTGGACACTTCTTTTTGCCTCTTTTGTCATCGCTCTCCTGATGCCTCTCACCAGCCATGCGCAAACATTGCAAGATTTGCGCCTTGAAAACCAAGGCCTCAAAGATGAAATTCGAGACCTCACCGCCGAACTGCAGGCTGCAAGCAATCGAATCAGCAATCTTCTTAAGCAAATCGAAAATCTAGAGCAGCAACTTAAGACCGCCAATCAGCCCAAAGAAGAATCCCAAGACATCGATGAGGACGAGCAGGAAGCGGAGACAACCGAAAGCCAACCTGAACCATCAAAGGACATACTAGATGAATCGGCCGTGAGAGCCGCTGGGCCAGACGCCAGTCCAACTGCCCTGCTCTTTGCTTTGCGAGACAACTATGAGCAGACCTTTGGCACGCTACCGATTGGGCAACGCGGTTCAGCAACAAACTTGAGCTACCTCAGGGCCATTCGTCTTTGGTTGCGGCAAGTGAATCATGCCTATCGCTCACACGTGACTTGGACCGTCCGCATCGAAGAACGCGAGACCCTGGGCCGGAAGGCCGAGGTCAAGGTTCAAACCCTTGACAACCAGACGCTTAAACCGCTTGGTCACCCATTCTGGATAAGTCTGAGCTCCTCACAAGATGGTCGGCTGTATACGATCCTAAGGCGCGCCAAGAGTGACTTGATCCAAATTGAAGGCTCTTTGATTCCTGCCGCTGCATTTGATTCTCAGATCATTCCAGAAATCGCAAGATTCCAGACCAACCTGATCCATCCTGACAAACCCCCAGTGATTGGCCCTTATGTGAGCTTCTACTATTTCTTTCAACCCACGCGCATTTACCCATTCACGTACACTCCTCCAGAGGAAATGACGCCACCTGAAATTCTCTCGGAACCTGAGGCACCAGTCGAAAACGGTGAATAAATAAATCGATGCGCCGCTCAGCCAGAACGTCATGAGCACCAGATGACTTTTTATGCATCACGCAACAGCGATTGCCGAGCTGGCATTGGTTGCAGTTCATCAATTTCCAAAACTTCGAGTAGCTTTGCCAACGTCTGGTCAATAGAACCGCTCACTTGACCGCCTGCTGCATGTCGATGCCCTCCACCTCCAAAGCGAGCGGCAAGATTATTGACGTCAGCAAACCACAAATCTTGCTTGACACCTTTTGGCGGCTTGGATCGAAAGCTGAGCTTTGTTTTACCAGGTACCGGTTCTGTCAAAATGATAGAGACGCTCACCCGACCCACCACCATCGGTGCATTTACCATGCCAGTCAAATCTGTTGTTTCAGCACCAGTCTCGCTAAAGTCCTCCGGACCCAAGCGCATCACCGCAAGTTGTCCTTCAAAACCGTATTTCACAGAGTTCAACGCCCTCGCTTCAAGAGCGAGTCGCTGGGGTCTACTATTTTCTTCAAGCATTCTGAACAGGCGAGGTTTATCAATGCCTGCTTCCATAAGTCGAGCAGCAAGCGCGAATACAGACCCTCCGGCACTCGAGAACTTAAACCAACCCGTATCCGTAGCAAGCCCTGCAAAAAGCGCTTCAGCAATTCCACCATTGCCACCAGTCAGGGTACAACCCATAGCATCTAAGACGCGCGTTAGTACCTGACTACAAGCCGCTGCCGTTGGATCAATCAATCGTAAGGCGCTGATGTCATCGCCTCGACGGTGGTGGTCAATACAGATCATTCGCTGAGCT
>CALCOW010000428.1 GCA_937899935.1 uncultured Phycisphaerae bacterium | reverse complement strand
AGCTGACCAGCCCGCTGACTCAGTGACATATTGACCGGTCGCAATGTGTTCCCAAAGAAGCGTGTACTCGACGGTGCCAAAGTTCTGCCAAATCAGATAGATGGCAACGGCCAAGCCAAGGTCGCCAATCCGATTGACGATAAATGCTTTCTTCGCCGCTGCAACCGCCGAAGGACGCTGATAGAAATATCCAATCAGCCAATAGGAGGCGAAGCCAACACCCTCCCATCCCAGGTAGAGCATGAGCAAATTATCGCTCATGACCAGCGCCCCCATCGCGAAGAGGAAGACGCTAATACCGGCGAAGAAACGGCTGTACCCTCGCCCTTGATCGTGCTCCATATACTCGCTTGCGTAAACCGCAATTAAGGTGCCGATACCGGTCACAAAGAGCATCCATAAGAGCGTCAATGAATCGACATAGAGCGTGAAATTCGCAACAAAATTCTGACCATCTCCCCAGATCAACGTAAACCACTCAAAGAGTCGAATCGTGACCCACTCACCATCAGAGTTGTATGAGATAGCCAGTGCGACGGTCACCAGGAATGACAAGCCAAGGCAAACAATGGTGATCAATGCTGGCAGTTTTGTCTTCACCCTAAACAACCAACAGAAACCACAAAGAATCAGTGAAATCAATGGAAGCCAGAGTATGAATCCACCCCACCAGAGATGGTCACCCTCAAGCACAGCCTGCTCAATAGCCCGGAGCATTTCCTGGGCTTGAGGCGTCTCTTCAGCAGCCATGTTGATGACTGAATTCACTCTTTGATCTCCGACCAGGCTTCAGCATTGAGTGTATTTTTGCGTCGATATAGAAGAACAACTAAGGCCAATGCAATTGCTGCCTCGGCAGCAGCGATGGTGAGAATAAAAATGACAAACACTTGACCGGACGCATCCTGATGGAAGCGGCCAAAGGCAATCATTGCCATCGCGGCTGCTTGAAGCATCAACTCGGTACACAGGAACATAACGATGAGATTGCGCCGAACTAGGAAGCCAACCAAGCCCAATACAAAGAGCAGTGCACTCGTCAACAGGTAGTGATTGAGTGCCAGTGGCCCGAACGTTTCTGCCGCGAACATCAGCATCAGGCGCCACCCCCACCTGAAGTGGCGGATCCGTCGCCTGCCGCCGATCTAAGTTCTTCTTCCCCTATCTCAACCTGACGCCTCGACAGCACGACGGCACCAAACATGGCTAAAAGCAAGATGATCCCAGCTAACTCAAGACTGACAGGAAAAACATGGACCAACGCCCAGCCAATTTCCTGGGTGTTGGTTGGCAACACTTCATCGGTCAGGTCGAGTGAGATCAACTGGCCGCTTTCTGAGTTGGCCATGACGTAGGCTTGACCATCATCTCTATAACGAATGTACTGCCCATCAGTATCCGAAACCATCAGTAGATCGTTGGTCGGGAAACTTGGATCTATTTCCTTGATGGATCGGCGTAATGCCAGAGGCATTTGTTCAAGTGTGTGATACGCCTCTCTTCGAACAACCTCTGCATCTGGACCCTCTGGAAGGGCTGCTGGAC
>CALCOW010000427.1 GCA_937899935.1 uncultured Phycisphaerae bacterium | reverse complement strand
TCAAAAAGGCTTCCAGAAGGTTGGGCCGGACGGGGAGTCGATAGGTACATGAAGTCGGGAGAATGAGATAGGTTAGCCGCATCACGCTACTCGCGGAGTATCGGGCTGAAGTATCTTAGTTTTCAGGCATTGAAGCGGGCTTGCCAGCAGAAGTGGCTAGATTATGCCGGGCGGCGGAGCAACATACCTGCCCAACAAAAGAGCAAGCCTCGTAGGAACACACCGATACCAAAGAAGATGGCGATTAACAGTGCTGCATCTTTGGGAAAACAGAGAATAAGTACGCCGATGACCACTGCAAGTAAACCAGACAGAACGGCAAAGGGCGCGTGTTCCTGGTCCATGCTGAAACCAGAGATGGACTCAAGCACGCCAAGAATCAATAGGATCAAACCAAAAATCCACATGAGGTTCACTAAACCAGAACCGCCCATGATGGCCAAGATGAGCCCAAGAATAAAGATTGCAATCGGTGCGATCCAAATAATAAGCGGATCACCAGCTTGTGTGGCGTAATACACACGCACGGCGCTGACGACACCCCAAATCATCAGGAGCCAACCGAAGATCGTATCAACCAGATCAATACCTTCTTCAGGACTAAAGATGGAGATAAAGAAAATAGCGGCCCCCAGTAGAGCCAGTACGACACCATCGATGACAAAGAGCCACCAGTAGTCGTGCATACGTGCTCGTAGTTCTGCAACAGTGGGTGCTTCTGTGTTCATTACCTTCTCTCTCAAGCTAATTGTTGGACCTGCATCTCTTTTCACTCGCCCACAATTCAAAAGGACCAATCGGCCTGTCACTTGATCAGGAAAGCGAATGCTTCTGAACCATGGAATATCAGCAGCATAAAGATAATGTGGCCAGACTGCACTGTGTCGGTAGAGAAGAACGGAGAACCGACACGGCGCCTTGTCTGGCCGCATGCAGATCGCCCGGTTTTTGCAGGAAGCCGAGACGTTCTGCAGTGTGTCTTTATTGACCAGATCCGACTGAATTGGGCCGGGCCCGGATTTTTCCAGCATGAGGTTGAGCTCGGAGATCGCATTGATCTCTTTGGAGCGCTCGTTGAGAGCGTCCTAGCACATCTGGTATCAACGAAGCTCTGAGGTCACAAGGATGCTTCGATCGCAACCAACTCGTGAACCTAATTCGATGTTTTGTAGAGGCTTGCGCGCGCTGGCCGCGGCGATTTCCTCACCCACATGTCTCATCTGTCTCTTCCTCATCCCATTCCCTGGTTGGCTTTCTTCCACCCTAATATGGTCTCCAACCGGTCCTTAGTGTAGTCTGTCCTGGTGAACTGAACACCACCTGTGGACAGATGGAGGATAAAGCACCCTGTTTGGTAGCGTCAATGCCGCAACAGACTCTTGAGGGGCCTCAAAAGCGCAATATTGGCATTGGACCTGGCCGGTTCAAATAAAAAACCACCGCCCATGAAAAGCATGGGCGGCGGGTGGCGAACTGAATGGTTTATAGAGGTCAGCCAAACGTGGCCAATCTACTTTACTAATGCTGGTGCTGGTGTTGGTGCTGGTTTTGGTGTTGATGCTGGTTCTGGTCCCGAATCTGATTCCAAAAATCTGGTTCTTGCCAGAACATGCCAAAGAACGTATTCCTGGTTGCATCCTTGGCCAGTGCGATGTCTTGCTCAAGATTCGTGGTCATAACAAGACGGTACTGATTGCCCTTGTTGCTCAGGTTGTAATTTACGGGTGCCGCTTTTCCAGGCCCAGGTGGGGTCATCATCGGTCCAAAATCACCAGCAGGATGTGGGTCTACCTTTATGAACGCCTGGGCGAGCTTGCGCAGATCCATCGTCATGGCCATTCGGGTTTGGCCCCAATCAGATTTCATGGCCGTGGCCAGTGGTGCTGGAACCGATCCAGTCTTTTCTGACTGGAGATTCTGAAGCAAGGTGCTGGTGTCAGATTGACCACCGATTAAAGCAGCAACACCGACCAGTCCATGGCCAGAGACGCCAGTGATATTGAGCGGACCTGGCACTGATTGCATCAGTTGCTGAAAGAAACCCACGAAGGGAAGGTCACTTTGTGTCGCAGAGTCATCAACTTTAAAGCTAGCATTTAGCGTGACGTCGCCGTTTGCAGCCGTTGTCATTTTATGTGAAGACATCTTAATGCCGTAGAGACTTTCTTCCGACTTCCATTCTTTCAGAGAGGCATCAAAGTAGGCTTTCGGCGCATCACTTTTGGTGACCATGAACATACTCATTTGAGTGTTCTTCTTATCATCACCTAGAACATCCATCGATGCAGCGCATCCATCCTTCATTGTTGCCATCACAGCCTTAGCATCTTCAAGAGTCTGCATGAGTTGCTTGGTCATTTTTGCATCATGGTTCAAAGCTTTGAGCATGTTTTCATCGAAATTCATGATGGCATTGAGTAAATTCAGATCAGCTGCGCAATACATCATCTTGTCTGTTGGAAGATAGCTGGCCAGATTGGACATCGCGTAAATATCCGAGGCACCGAGCGTGTCTTTACTGTCACAAGCGAACTGGGTGATCGTCTGTGTCTCTTTAAGGCCGAGCTTAAGTGCCCAGTCAATCTGTGTGAGGTCTTTGAGGATGATGTGGAGGTTAGGTGAATCGTCTTTCGGATCATCTGGTATGGCCGCAAGCAGTGTCCTCACATCCAAACGCATGGTCATATCGCCCATCAGCATGTTCTTGACGATTTCAGGAGCGTTGGCTGAGGCCTTGAGTCCCGGTTGCGTGGTCAAGGCGACATAGTCAGAGTTCGGTAAAAAGACCAGTTGAGCTTTCTCTGAGCTCGCTTCTTGACCAACCTTGATGTTTTCGGTTGTTCCGCCTTTGACGGCAAGAATAAGTGTCATGTAGGGTTGGGGAGCATCTGGATCCGCAGGTGCACCGATCGCCAACATCATGGGGCGTGACAAATCAATGGTCTGTTTGGTCTGAATAAAGGGGGCGAAAAGAGCATTCATGCTCGACGTGCGCAGGTAGTCTGCCATCGCTGGTTGAATGTTATTGGCAATCGTGATGATCTCTTGTCTTAGCTGCTCCGGTGAGCCAACGGCGATGACTGCAAAAGCCTTGCTTGGAACCAAGCGTCCAGCTTCATCAGTTTGTGCAGCGAGACTCTGATTACCACCAATCCACGTAAGAATAGAAAACAACGCAACTGGAACCCATAGCAACTTAATTCTGCTCATCTGTATAACCTCTTCCTCTTTAACTTGTAATTATTGATGTCTGACTACATCTGGAACTGCCAGATACCCTCAGGCCAGTCAACCCCAAAGTCTAATCGCTGATTTCGCCAGCAGGTGCTCGTCCTCAACCATTTCTCAATATAGTCAAAGCGGCATTTGATCAATCACTGGATTTGGAGACCACAAGATCTTGTGATCCAGATAGTTAGAAGTCGCGCATCAGCCGCAGGCTCTTACCCAGAAACTTTCTAAGCAATCTAGAGATCATATCTGACTCTTAAACAACATCCTGTAGGTCCAATGCACGAGCTCTCAGCTATCTAGAAAAAGGTCATGGGTTCGGAATGACCTTCTCGTCTAAGAGGTCTTTTCTCAGAACGCGAATCGCCTCTGGCTCGCCTATGGTGGTGATCCGGTCATCTTCCTTAAGGACTGTGCGCCCACGGGGCACGATCATTTCACCTTGACGTTGGATGAGTGCAACAAGGCAACCCTCTGGGAAGCCAATATCCCGAATCGCCTGTCCAATCAGTTGGTGTGCAGGGGAGCCACGTTTCAGCTCGATCGTCATATAGCGATCGTTTCGTAGTAGCACTTCTTTGATGGCGTGGCCATCCCGTGCCTTGAGCCAACTCTCCTTGAAGTCACTTTGTTCGACGCGTCCAGCTAACTGTGCCAGCAAACGGAGATGCTGGCCTGGATCGTCATCTGGACTGACCAAGAAGAAGAGGGCGGTCACAGGGCGCGTCGTGCTGCTCTCATCTGCCACCGTGCCTATTTCAATGTCAACGCCATCTCGCACACGGACAATAAACATGTGTGGGATATCAATGTCTGGGAGTCTGATATGAGGTAAAGCAACTTCACCTGTGACTGGCGTTGCACCAATTCGTGTTCCTTCCAGAAAGCTCTGATTAAGTTGATTGGCATCTCTTTCTAAAAGCGTTGCAAACTTCTCTGAAACGAGTTCCGTGATTTCGTCAAAGGAGGTTCCCTTTTTCGCATCTATCACTGAAGCCATCGCGACAACCTCATCAAAGGGGTCTTCATCACGAAGTCCCTTTTCCTTCAAGATCTCGCGAAGTTCAATATCGAGACCTTCGAACCGACGCCGTCCAAGTCGCTCGAAGACATGATAAATGGCACCATGTCGTCTGACGCGTGGTGCCGCATACCAGCGATACCAAATGAGACTGACAATGACTAAGCCCACCGCGAAGAGGGCGGGCATCCACCCCATCAAGACAATCAACCAGCACAGGGTGATGATGCCAATGATCTGTAGCCAAGGATAGAAAGGTGCTTTCCATCCCGGATCATAAGATTCGATACGACTTTCACGCATGATGATGACTGCTAGGCAGAGCATGGCAAACATCACGAGTAGGAAGGCACTAGCCAGTTTGGCGATCTTCAAAGGATCGAGAAACAACACGAAGAGCACAATGGCAGCGACACTCACAAAAATGGCAATGACAGGGGTGCCTCTGCGATCAAGGCGACGAAAAGTTGAGGGCAGGAGATGGTCGCGTCCCATTGCCATTGGGTAACGGGAGGAGCTAAGAATGCCCGCATTGGCCACTGAGGCAAAGGCCATGATCGCAGCAATAGAAACGATGATGACACCGCCCACGCCGGCAAAAGTCGCGGCGGCGCTGGCCACTGGTGTTTTGAGGGGAAGACCCTCGTCACCAGTCGCCATCTGTTCAGAGCCAAGTACACCAACCATAACGATCAGGCTTAATACATAGACGACCACGACCGTGATCAGTGAGATTATCAAACCCCACGGCATGTTTCTTTCAGGGTCTTTTACTTCTTCAGCAACGCTGATGACTTTGGTGGCCCCAGTAAAGCTAATAAAAACAATGCCGGCGGTTGCTAACACGGTCTGCATTGCTCCACCAAAGGTGTCATCTTGTGGATTGGGTTTAACAAAGGGCTCAAAATTTGAGCCTTCGATAGAAAAGAGGCCTCGAATAATAAAAAGCGTCATGATGGCCAGTACACCACACACAAGATAGACCTGTGCCTTGGCACTTGATTTTGCACCAATCAGATTCACAAATCCAAAAAGCACCGCTATGACCACGGCAATCAATTTATACACCCAAGCGTGCGTATCAGATCCAAAAACCAATGCGATGTAGGCGCCCATGCCCACCAGCGCGAAAGCGGCCTTAAGCGTCAAGGCTAACCATGTCCCCAAGCCACCGATGGTTCCAGCCACAGGTCCGAGACTGCGATCAAGAAAGTAGTAGTTGCCACCGGCTCGTGGCATGGCAGTTGCAAGTTCAATTTTGCAGAGCATCGGTGGTACGAACAGGATTGCTGCGATGGCATAAGCGACAATGAGGCTTGGGCCAGCCATGGCGGCCGCAAAGCTGGGTAGTAGAAAGAGGCCGGCACTCAAGGTTGTACCAGTGGCCAAGGCATAAACCTGAAAGAGGGAAAGCTCTTTCTTCAGTCTCTTATGTTGGGGAAGCGCCATAAGTAGTTCTGGATCATCAGTCCATTTCGAGTTGAGTCAAGTTTCTTATCGGGAGACTCCAATCAGAAGGCCTCTTTTTGACAATTCTAAGCCTTGGCGGGGCTGACTGCACGGGCCCCAGCACATGCAATAGGGGTGCTGTTCGCGTACCATGGCCTCTCTCCATTTG